>JADZET010000108.1 GCA_020850375.1 Phycisphaeraceae bacterium
CGCTTCCACTTGACCTTCCCACGGGCGGTGATGGTCACGCGTTTGAGCAGGCCTTTGCGGGGCTTGAGTTTGGGCATGGCTGCGGTCCCTTGGTTAAGGCGAGCGGGGCATTGTAACAAGAGGCCCGGCGGGGGCAAAACCGGGGGCTGGTGTGGGGTGCAGGGTACGGGGGACGGGGTACAGGGAAGAAGATAATTTTGCCGGCAAGGGGGTTACCAAGGAGCTTGGGGTCGCCTGCCCCCCTACCCCGTACCCTTTACCCGGTACCCTATTCCAACTGCCTCGACAAACCCCGCCCGATCGGTTATTCTTCCGGGCTCCCCATAGCCAGCCCGGAGCTCAAACCATGAGCCAGCAACTGATTCAGGAAGTCGAGAAATCCCAGTACAAGGCCGACCTGCCCAAGATCAGCATCGGCGACACCGTCGACGTGCACGTGCGGATCATCGAGGGCGCCAAGGAGCGCATCCAGGTCTTCAACGGCGTGGTCATCGCCATGAGCGGCGGGGGCATCAACGCCACCTTCACCGTCCGCCGGATCGTGGCCAACGAGGGCGTCGAGCGCATCTTCCCGCTGCACTCACCCCGCATCGCGACCATCGAGGTCAAGCGGCACGGCCACGTCCGCCGCAGCAAGCTCTACTACCTGCGTGAGCGGGTGGGCAAGAAGCGTCGCCTGCGCGACCGTCGCCGCGGGCTGGAGCAGCTGGTCACCGAGCCCGAAAAGACGGTTGAGTCGCCCGAGCCGGCAGCGGCCAAGGCCTGACCGGGCGATCCCCACGCTTCCCCCCTACCGAACAACGACCCTGCCGCGACTTGGCAGGGTTTTTTCTTTTGTGGTTCAATTCGGAAGATTTACCACGGAGAGCACGGAGGACACGGAGTTCGATTCAATGAGAATCAAGGTCAGGTTTCCGACTCCGTGTCTTCTCCGTGCTCTCCGTGTCCTCCGTGGTAAAAATGACTTCCACTCTGGAATAAGCCCATGACGCAGGAACCTCACGATAACCCCAGTTCACCCTCCTCTACTTCCGGGGGCGGCGATCCCGTAGCCGACCGGCTGGCCAAGCTCGCCAAGCTGCAACAGGAGCTGGCCGTCGATCCCTACGGCCGGCGGGTGACGGGGCTGACCTCGCTGGCTGACACCAAGGCGCTCCATGTGCCCAGCGATCCGCCGGCCGAGGGCGACGCCCGCCCCGCCGCGACGGTGGCTGGACGCGTCGTGCTGCACCGCGACATCGGTAAGCTCGTCTTCGCCACGCTCCGCGATCACTCGGGCGACCTCCAGATCGCCGCGAGCAAGAAGAGCGTGGACGAGAAGTCGTTCAACCTGGCCAAACTGGCGGACCTCGGCGACATCCTGGTCGTGCGGGGGCGGATCGGCATGACCAAGACGGGCGAGGTGACGCTCTGGGCCGAGGGACTGGACGGCCTTGCGGGGGTGGAGGTGGCCTGTAAATCACTCTTTCCGCCGCCGGAGAAGTGGAAGGGTTTGCAGGACCCCGAGCTGCGCTACCGCCGGCGGTACATCGACATGTACGCCAACCCGGGGGTGATGAAGACCCTGGCGCTGCGTTCAAAAATGATCGCCACGGTGCGGCGGTTCCTCGAGGACCGGCAGTATCTGGAAGTCGAAACGCCCATGCTCCAGCCCATCCCGGGCGGGGCGGCGGCGCGGCCGTTCATCACCCACCACAACACGCTGGACATCGACCTGTTCCTGCGCATCGCGCCGGAGCTTTACCTCAAGCGCCTGCTCGTCGGCGGGATGCCGCGCGTGTTCGAGATCAACCGGAATTTCCGCAATGAGGGCATCAGCTACCGGCACAACCCCGAGTTCACGATGCTCGAGCTGTACGAGGCCTTCGCGGACTACCACGTGATGATGGAGATCGCCGAGTCGCTGATCCGCAAGCTGGCGGTGGAGATCGTGGGCCAGCCGGTGATCGAGTTTGACGGCACGCCGATCGACTATGCCAAGCCGTTCAGGCGGGCGACGTATCACGAGCTGTTCGAGCAGGCCAACGGGTTCAATCCCGACGACCATGAGCGCCTGCTGTCCAAGGCCAAGGAGCTGGGCATCCACCCGGCCGGCAAGGCCCACGACGTGCTCTTCCAGGAGGTCTGGGAGCGCACCGTCGAGGGCGGGGACACGTTCACGCAGCCGACGTTCGTGATGGACTACCCCGCGAGCCTCTGCCCGCTGACGCGGACGAAGGTGGGCAAACCCCAGATCGCCGAGCGGTTCGAGCTCTACATCGGCGGGATGGAGCTGGCTAACGCCTACACCGAGCTCAACGACCCGGCCGTGCAGGAGGCCAACTTCCGCCAGCAGATCGCAGGGCTGGACGAGGAAGAAGCCAACTTCCGCCGGATGGACCAGGACTTCGTCGACGCCCTGAAGGTCGGCATGCCGCCGGCCGGGGGCATGGGCATCGGCATCGACCGCCTGGTGATGCTCTTAACGTCGAGCCCCTCGATCCGCGACGTGATCGCCTTCCCGCTGATGCGGCCGGAGTAGGAAGGTTTTCACCACAGAGGACACGGAGAGCACGGAGAAGACACGGAGGGGGAATCCGGGCCGTTACTCACTGAATCGAACTCCGTGTCCTCCGTGCTCTCCGTGGTGAACTGCCTTGATCGAATCGGCCCGGCCTGGGCTTGGTAGACTGTTCCGCATGTACGTCCTGACGCTCATCCTGCGGTATCTGCGGCGGAAGCTGGCGCCGATGTTCGCGGTGCTGGCGGTGACGCTGTGCACGGCGATGGTGGTCATCGTCGTCAGCGTCTTCGGCGGGTTC
>JADZET010000109.1 GCA_020850375.1 Phycisphaeraceae bacterium
CCTTGCACATGTCGCAGGCGCCGCAGGGGCAGTTGATGTTGCCGACGACGCGCTTGCCGATCCAGGCTTTCTCGGAGGCGGAGCTGACTTGTTCGACGAGGCCGACGAACTCGTGGCCGAGGACGCCTTTGTAACCCATGTAGCCCTTGCAGAGCTCGAGGTCGGTCGAGCAGATGCCCATGCGGGTGGGACGGATGACGGCCTCGCCCTTGGGGGGAGTGGGGTCGGGGAGATTGGAGACGAGCGTGGGCTGTTGGCCGTCGAAGACGAGTCCGCGCACGGGTGGGGCTCCATGGGGAATTGAAGGGGGGACGGTGAATTCAGACCGGGCACCGAGTGCCCGGACCGGGCTCACAGAGCCCGGCTCGGACGAGGCGGGGTGTCCTGCGGGATTATCGGCACGATGGGGGGTGGGGGGAAAGCGCGAGGGCGGGGATATCCCGGAAAGGCAACCCAGGCATGGCGATGCCTGGGCTTGGGCGATGCCTGCATTGGGGAGGCAGGGCGGGGTACACTGGGGGGCATGACGAAAAAGCAGGGTAGTAAGCCGCGGGTTTTGATTCTGGCGAACACGCTCAAGCCGCCGGTGGTTAAGGCGCTGGCGGAGCTGCGTCCTTGGATCGCGGAGCGGGCGGAGATCATCGCGGAGCCGGAGCTGAAGAACCTGGACCCTTGGGCGACGAAGTTCGACCCGGGATTGGGCGAGGCGGACCTGGGTGTGGTGCTGGGGGGGGATGGGACGATGCTGGCGCAGGCGAGGAATTTCGTGGATTTGGGGGTGCCGCTGCTGGGGATCAACTTCGGGAAGCTGGGATTTCTGGCGGAATTCAGCGTGGAGGACTTCAAGGCGTATTGGCCGGAGATTATTGAGAGGCGGTGCCCGGGGTCGCAACGGTTGCTGCTGCAGGTGATGGCGCTCGAGCCGCCTGAGAAGCTGCCGGGGGCGGGGCAGGCGTGGGTGGCGCAGCCGGCGGCGGAGAAGGTGATTTACTGGGGGCTGGCGATGAACGAGGCGGTGATCACGGGTGGGCCGCCGTTTCGGATGATTGAGATGGAGATGGCGATCGATCCGCAGGATGGGGTGGTGGAAGCGGGTGAGGCGAGGCGGGGGGAGGGGGCGCGGGGGTCGCTGAATGGTCAGACGCGGTTCAGCGGTGACGGGGTGATGGTGTCGACGCCGAGCGGGTCGACGGGTTACAACCTGGCGGCGGGTGGGCCGATCGTGAGCCCGGGGATCGATGCGCTGTGCCTGACGCCGATCTGCCCGCACACGCTGGCGTTTCGGCCGATCGTGATCAACGCGGCGTGCCAGGTGCACCTGCGGGTGCGACGGGCGAACGAGGGGACGGCGCTGGTGATCGATGGGCAGGCACAGATCCGGCTGAGCGCGGGGCAGCAGATCATCGTGCGTCAGTATCCGCGGCGGCTGAATCTGATCCAGCACCCGAAGCTGACGTTCTGGCAGATGCTGGCGGACAAGATGAAGTGGGCGGTGCCGCCGGGACCGCCGGAAGGGAATGAGGGGGCCTGAAGTGGCGGCGGGCGCGAGATGGCGTAAGGTCCTTGTTTTCAGGGTCTTAGGTGCAATTTTGGCAGGAGGGGGAGGCGGGCGGCGCTGGAATCGGGTAATCGCTGCGCTTTGAGGCGGGGGAGAGGGCGGGAGGGGAAGAGGGGTGGCGAGATGGGCGAGAGGGGCGGGAGAGGCGTGCGGGGGAGCGGGGGCGGAGCGGTGGTGGGGAGAGGACGGGAGAGGAAGTTGTGGGGGAGGGGATTAGGGGGCATTGATTCGTGCCTTGGAAAGTGGTGCTCCTTCTTATAGAGGTGGGGCGACGGGGTGGTGCGCACGGGGAGACATGCAGCCCCCCTCTTCGCTCCACATGCCGATCAACAAACTTCAGGCAGACGGCAAGACGACCGACGAAACGCGCTCGGTACGCCTATTACCAGTAGACAAATCACACTCGGCTCAGGGACCGGCGTTAACAAGATAGCACGACTGTACTGACCATTGACTTTGGCATAGCCGACAATCTGACCCAGATCGTTGATGTCGTTTACCGATTCGATTATCCATCCTGATGGAAGCGCCACAAGTTGATTGAGGTCGAGCATTTGTCGGCCATCATATAAGAACGCGTGGGCAACGACATCACCCGGCATGTGTGATCCACCGACTATTGCCCCACTGTTATTGATTGCATTTGCGACACTCTGAGAACCGCCAAGGGTTCCTAGGTCGATCATCGTGCCCGCCACACCATTTAGCACATCAGGCAACCATACAAAGGCGTGAGTCTCATCACCATTCCGTAGGGACGATCCACCAACAACAACACCTTGGTTGTTTATCCCATATGCATTGCTTAGACGTCCGCCAAGGGTTCCAATATCCACCATCCCACTGGGGAGCGTCCAAACATAGGCATGAAATACGCTGGTATATTCGTCGGTGTTTGTATATGCTCCTCCCACTATTTGCCCTGCATTATTTATGTCCTTTGTGCGACTCTCAATATAATCGCTTCCTGGAAATCTCCCCAATTCGAGCATGTCCGAACCGTCCCATCGAACTGATCGGTTGACATTGGTTTCGTCAAACCAATCACCTACCACCACACCCTGATCATTGATCGCCACCGCATTGGCACTGTTGAGCTGGCCGTGACCGGCAAACTGCTGAACAGTCGCTACGTTTGGCCAGACGACTGCTCGTCCATTATCTAAATTAGGGGTAGAGAGATATGCGTAACCGACGGCATATCCTTGAGAATTTATGTCAAAAGCTACGCTCGCGTCCCCGAGTCCTGGCAGCATTTGAATTCCATAAACACTATCCCAAAAAAACGCGTGGCTCAGCCCATCGGCTCCCAACGAAGCGCCCACGATTTGTCCAAAATTGTTGATCCCCAATGCTGTACTATGATTCCCTTCAAATGAACCTAAGTCCGTCATGGCGTACTTAACGGACGCATAAACGTCTGCATGGCTCATCAAAGAAATGACGGCAATCAGTACCGTCACCGCGCGAACCAACGTACTGCCCATGGCCTTTCCCCTCTCATGCTAAAACCTACAATATTGTACAGTGATAATGATATCGGTCAAGGGTGTTTTGTCATCTCCGCTTCGCCATGCCGCTGTAACAATGGCCAGACGATTAGAAGAAATCGCACAGAACTGGGCACTTTCTCTGCGCGTATCGCGCCTCAAAGCAAATCACTGGCGAAGTTACACGCTGCTTGAGCTCACGCGTCCTTGAAGACCACCTCCACGCAATGGGCGTGGCCTAGGGCGGGGTCGGTTCAGGCGAGGGGTGCGAGGAAGTCGGGGCTGAGGGCGACGGTGTCGGACTCGTGGCCGCCGTAGTGGAGGGCGTAGCGGTGGTCGGCGAGGTGGGAGACGGCGGAGCGGATCTGGGCGGGGGTGAGGTGGCCGTGCTCGAATTGGATGACCTTGGGCTGGGTCTTGTCGAGGCTCAGGGAGAGGAGGACCTCGAGATCGTGGCCCTCGGTGTCGATCTGGAGGAGGTCGAGGGCGGGGAGCTTGTGCTTGTTGAGGAGGTCGTCGAGGGTGAGGCAGGGGATGGCGACTTTTTCGAGTCGGCTGACGGGCAGGCCGGCCTGGC
>JADZET010000110.1 GCA_020850375.1 Phycisphaeraceae bacterium
GGGCGTGAGCCGCAGGTCGAACTTCTCCTGCAGGACCTTGAACACATTGGGCGTGATGAAGGCCGGCGCGTTCGGGCCGATGGTGATCCCCTTGACGCCCAGCGACAGCAGCGTCAGCAGCACGGCCACCGCCTTCTGCTCGAACCAGGAGATGCACAGCGTCAGCGGCAGGTCGTTGACCGTGCAGTTGAACGCATCGGCCAGGGCGACGGCGACCATGATCGCGCCGTAGGCGTCGTTGCACTGGCCCATGTCCAGCAGGCGCGGCAGGCCCAGCAGCGTGCCGTGCTCCTGCTCGCGGATGCGGTACTTGCCGCAGCCGAGCGTGAGGATGAAGGAGGTCGGCGGGGTGGCCGCGGCGAAGTCGTTGAAGTAGTTGCGGGAGGCCTCGTGGCCGTCGCAGCCGCCGACGACGTAGAAGTGCGTGACCTGGCCCTTCTTGACGGCGTCGACGATCGTCGGGGCCGCGTCGAGCAGGACCGTGCGGTGGAAGCCGATCGTCGAGGTGCGGACGTGCAGATTCTGACACGGCGGGCACTGCTGGGCCATCCGGACGACGGCGCTGAAATCGTCGTCCTTGATCACGGTGGCCCCGGGGGCGGCGGTGACGCGCGTGGTGAACAGCCGGCCGGCGTAGGACGAGGGCGGGATCTGGATGCAGTTGGTCGTCGCCACGATCGGGCCGGGGAAGTCGGAAAACTCGCTCTTCTGCTTCTGCCAGGCCGTGCCGTAGTGGCCGGCGAGGTTCGGATGATTCCTCAGCGTGGGATACATGTGGGCGGGCAGCATCTCGCCGTGGGTGTAGACGTTGACGTGGGTGCCCTCGCAGGCCTTGAGGATGTTGTAGAGGTCCAAGAGGTCGTGGCCGGTGACCAGGATGCCCGGGCCGGGGCGGGAGCCCTCATGGACCTGCACGGGCGTGGGCTTGCCGAAGAGGTCCAGGTGGCCCTGGTCGAGCAGCTCCATCACGCGCAGGTTCTTGCGCCCAAGCTCCATGGCGATGTCGAAGAGGCTGGCCATGTCGAAGTTGACGTTGGTCATGGTCGAGAAGAGGGCCTCCTCGATGAAGGCCGAGACGGATTCGTCGGTCTTGCCCAGCCGGCGGGCGTGGTTGGCGTAGGCGGCCATGCCCTTGAGGCCATAGAGAATCAACTCCTGGAGCGACTGCACGTCGGGGGATTTGCCGCAGACGCCCACGGAGTTGGAGCAGCCGACGGCGCCCTGAGCCTGTTCACACTGGTTGCAGAACATGGTGGCCTCATCAGAAAGGAAGTGAAGGGTCGGCACGCCGTCTGCCCGCAAACAGCGTGGGGGAGCGAAGTTGGGCTCCCCTGGTCTGGCGGGCATAATAGGGGTGGGCATCCGGGCGCTCCTTGATCTGGATCAAGGGTGTCATTTTTTTCTTTAAGGCCAGGTGACGACATGGCGGAAGACGTGGGGTCGATTCTCAGGGACTGCCGGTTCTTTTCCGCCGTCAGCCCCGATCGCATGGCCCGACTGGCGAGCATGGGCCGGCTCAAGTCCTACGACAAGGACGAAGTCATCTTCCGCCAGGGCGACCCCTGCTCGGGCGTCTTCGTGGTGGGAACAGGGCTCGTGCGGATCTACCGCGCCGAGCCCAGCGGCAAGGAGCACGTGCTGCACCTGGTCAGCCCCGGCGGGACGTTCGCGGAGGTGGCAGCCATCGGCGGCTTCGACTGCCCGGCCAACGCTCAGGCCCTTGAGGCGACCACCTGCGCCTACCTGCCGACGGCCGACTTCAACCGCGCCCTGCGGGACGATCACGGCCTGGCGATCCAGCTCTTGATGAGCATGGCCGGTTGGGTCAAGCATATGGTGGGGCTGGTCGAGGACATCTCGCTGCGCGACGCGGCCGGACGCGTGGCCCGTTACCTGATCGAGACGGCCGACGCGCAGGGGCAGGTTGTGCTGCCGAGCCTCAAGCGCCACTTGGCCAGCCACCTCAACCTCACCAGCGAGACGCTCAGCCGCACGCTCCGCCGGCTCAGTGAGGCGGAGTTGATCACGGTCGACGGCGAATCGATCCGGCTCCACGCTCGACCACAACTCGAAGAGGTCGCACAAGGCATGGGACCGCTGGTGTGACGAGGACGCATCGTGTATGGTATCGATGAGAAACTCAGGAGAAAATGATGCTCCACCCATGGATTGTTTCGCCCGTGGCCGTCCTGGTGTTGATGGCCCTGATGTGCTCATCCGCTCCCACAGCGCCCGAGCCCACCACCGCCCCGCCAAGGTTCGATCCTCAGTCGATTTCCTGGAACAACCCGCTGCCCGATCCGGCGCCCGGCGTCGAGCACCACACGCTCCACAGCGCGGCCATGGACAAGGAGGTGGGCTACAACATCTACCTGCCCCCCGGCTACCACGACCCGGCCAACGCCGAGAAACGCTACCCCGTGGTCTACTGGCTGCACGGCAGCCACGGCAACGAGAACCTCGCGGCCAACCTGCTCGCGGTCGCGCTCGCCCAGGCGATCCAGGCTGGGCGTGTGCCGCCGATGATCTACGTCTTCGCCAACGGCGGGCGGTTCAGCAGCTACATGGACCATCCGGATAACGAGGTGAAGTCCGAGACGCTGATCATCCAGGAGCTGATCCCTCACGTCGACGCGACCTATCGCACGATCGCCTCCCGCGAGGGGCGCGGCGTCGAAGGCTTCTCGATGGGCGGCGCGGGGGCGCTCAAGTTCGCTTTCAAGCACCCGGACATGTTCTGTTCAGCGATCTCGGTGGCCGGGGCGTTCGTGTCGGTGGAGGAGTCCCTCGGCCGGGGGGGCATCGATGACCCGCGCGTGGTCGAGGCCATCCGCGAGAACAACACGGCCGAGCGGGCCCGTCGCCACGCCGAGCAGATCCGCGGCCGGATCGGCATCCGCCTCTATGTCAGCGAGCAGGACCTGACGCTTCGGTTCCATGCCCCCTTCCGGGCGGTGCTCGACGAGCTGGGGATCGAGCATCAGATGATCCTGCTCCAACAGGCCAGGCATGACGTGCGAGACTATTACCCGCAGATGACCCCCGGCACGTTCGAGTTCCACGCCAGGCAATTCGGCCTGCTCGGGCCCGCGGACCCCGAGGCGCCGCTGGTGCCCCCGGAACGTCAACAGCGACCAACGACGCTGCGGACATTCGACCTGGACCCGCTCATGCCGCCGCCGCGCGTCGAGCGCAAGACCGTCATCTACCGCACGGCCCCGACGAGTCACGGAGAAGTGGACCTCTTGATGGACCTCTACATGCCCACAAACCGCAAGAAGGTGGCCGTCAAACCGCCGGTGATCTTGTGGGTGCACGGCGGGGGCTGGCTCGAGGGCTCGCGTTACCGCATCGAGGGGCTGCTGCTGGCTGAGCACGGCTACGCGGTGGCGAGCATCGAGTATCGCTACAGCCAGGAGATGCCTTACCCGGCCCAGGTTCAGGACGCCAAAGCCGCGGTGCGCTGGCTGCGCGCCCACGGCCAGGAGCTGGGTCTGGACACGCGGCGGATTGGCGCGGCCGGCGCGTCGGCCGGCGGACAGATCGCCGCGGTGCTGGGCGTCTCGGCGGGCGACCCACGCTTCGTGGACAACCACGACCCCAACGCCGGCCAGAGCGACCGCGTCCTGGCCGTGGCGGACTTCTACGGCCCGGCGGACCTGAGCTACGTCCTGGAGATCCCCTCCCTCTCACCGGGTGCGCGGTACGCCGTTGAGGCCTATCTGGGCGGCCCACTCGAGGAGCGAAAGGACCTGCTGGACCTGGCCAGCGCCACGACGATGATCACGCCGGACGATCCGCCCTTCCTGATCGTGCAGGGTGACGCCGACACGCTGGTGCCGGTGGAGATGAGCCGGCGACTGCACGCGGCGTTGCAGGAGGCGGGCGTGGAGTCGACCTACGTTGAGATCCCCGGCGGTGAACATGGCGTGCCCTGGGAGGCTTTCTTCGGCGCCCCCGAGGCCCGGCGGAGGCTGGTCGATTTCTTTGACAAGCACGTTAAGCACGCGGCGATCGAGTAAGCTGGGCTGGACGATCGAACTGGGGATTGTTCCCAATGCCGCGACTAAACATCCTCTACATGCACTCGCACGACACGGGCCGCTGCATCGAGCCCTACGGCTGCGCCGTGCCGACGCCGAACCTCCGCAAGCTGGCCGAGAGGGGCGTGATGTTCCGTCAGGCGTATTGCGCCGCGCCGACGTGTTCGCCGAGCCGGGCCGGGCTGCTCTTCGGCCAGGCGCCGCACTCGGTGGGGATGCTGGGGCTGTCCAATCTCGGCTGGTCCATCCATGACATGAGCCAGCACCTGCACCATCACCTGCGCCGCCACGGCTACACCACCGCACTCTGCGGCACGCAGCACATCGCCCGCAACACCCGCGACATCGGCTACGACCAGGTCGTCCCCACGCAGGCCAACGGCTTGATCGACTCCGCCATCGGCTGGCTGAGGCAAACGGCCGAGCAACAGAAACAAAGTGGCAAGCCGTTCTTCCTGTCGCTCGGGCACGGCCTGACGCACCGGCACCGCTACCTGTCCCCGGGCGAGAAGGACAACCCCGGCTATCTGCCCGTGCCGGGGCCGATGCCCGATCATCCCGTCGTCCGGCAGGACTTCGCGGCCTTTAGCGCGAGCGTCCGCCAGCTCGACGAGGACTGGGGCCGGGTCATGGCCACGCTGGCCGAGACGGGCCTGGACGGCAACACCCTGGTGAT
Organism: Phycisphaeraceae bacterium; assembly: GCA_020850375.1. The sequence continues at coordinate 4,720 of JADZET010000110.1, forward strand.
CTGCACCACCGACCACGGCGTGGGCTTCCCGCGCTGCAAGTGCTCGCTGTTCGACGGCGGCCTGAGCGTGATGCTCCTCATCAGTGACCCCCCCGGAGGTGAATTCAGCGGCGGCAAGGTGATCGACGCCCTGGCCTCGCAGATCGACCTCTACCCGACGATCTGCGACCTGCTGGGGATCGAGTCGCCGTCATGGTTGCAGGGTGTGTCGCTCATGCCGCTCGTGCGTGGTGAGAAAGCGAGCGTGCGTGATGAGATCCATGGCGAGATCACGCACCACGTCTCCTATCAGCCCGAGCGCTGCGTGCGGACGACGCGCCACAAGTACATCCGCCGCTTCGGCGATCGCCGCCGACCGGTGCAGCCGAACGTCGACGACGGCCTGACCAAGTCGCTCTGGCAGTCCCACGGCTGGGGCGAACAGGATGAACCGGCCGAGGCGCTCTACGATGTGCTGTTCGATCCCGGTGAGATGCGCGATCTATCGCACGATCCAGGTCATACCGAGATTCTGTGCGACCTTCGCGGCCGGCTAGAGCAGTGGATGCGCCGCACGGACGATCCCCTGCTGCACGGGGCCGTGCCTCTTCAGGCGGGCACGGGGGCACGATTCATCGCTCAGGATCAGACAAGTTCTGATGGGCCATGGCAGGACGTGCCGTAAGACTACTTCACCTCAACGGTCTGGCCGAGCTTGCGCCAGCGTTCATAGCGCTTTTCCAGGAGCGTGTCGATCGGCAGGCGGACGATCTCGCGCAGGTTCTTGGTGATCCACTGCTCGAGTCGATCAGCGGCCAGCGAGGGGTTGCGGTGCGCCCCGCCGAGCGGCTCCTCGATCACGGCGTCGACCACGCCGAGCTCGAGGTTGTCCCTGGCCGTCAGTCTCAGCGCCGCGGCGGCTTTCTCCGCCTCGGCGCCGGTCTTCCACAGGATCGCGGCGCACGCCTCGGGGCTGATCACGCTGTACCAGGCGTACTGCATCATCGCCGCCCGGTCGGCCACGCCGATGCCCAGCGCCCCGCCCGAGCCGCCCTCGCCGATGACCACCGAGAGGATCGGCACGCGCAGCCGGCTCATCTCGCGGAGGTTCACCGCGATGGCCTCGGCCTGGCCGCGCTCCTCGGCGCCGATGCCGGGGAACGCGCCGGGGGTGTCGATCAGCGTCACCACGGGCAGGTTGAACTTCTCGGCCAGCTTCATCTTCAGCAGCGCCTTGCGGTAGCCCTCGGGGTGGGCCATGCCGAAGTTGCAGGCGATGCGTTCCTTGGTGTCGCGGCCCTTGCGGTGGGCCAGGACCATGACCTTGTGCGGGCCGATCCGCGCCAGGCCGGCGGCGATGGCCTGATCGTCGCCGAAGGCGCGATCGCCGTGCAGCTCGGTGAAGTTCTTGCAGATGGCCTGGAGGTAGTCGGTCGACTGCGGCCGATTCGGGTGCCGAGCGACCTTGACCACGTGCCAGGGGCTGAGGTTCTCGTAGGTCTTGCGTAGCAGGGACGTGTGGGCCTCGCGCAGACGGCGGATCTCCGGCGCCAGGTCGGCCGCACGTGGGCCGGTCGTCTGGGCATCCGTCGCGGCCCCCGGAAGCGGCGGGGCGGGCGGGAGCTTGAGCATGGCCTCAAGCTCAGCGATCTGCTGCTCCAGACGGCTCAGCGGCCGTTCAAACTCCAGCTCGTACACGGGTTGCAGCGTGCCTGACAGCGAAGTCATCGTGGCGTCCTATCCAGGGGTCAGTCGGAGGCTTCTACCCCCCCACCACGACCATTATAGCGAATGCCAGCCAGCCCCCCGCTGCCATAAAATCAGACAAGTCAAGTGGATAACGTCACCCTGGAACTGGGCGGACGTGGGGGTGGATGAGATGTGCGCCGATGGCCGGCCGCCGTCCAGCTAGCGCGCCGTCGCCGTCACCGAGGGTCCACGCGCCTGGGTCAGGGCCTGGATGTGCTCCGAGGCCAGGCGGGCCTTGAGGACCAGCAGCGCCGTCTCAAGCTGCGGGTCGATCGACTGGTCGATCAGGTCCTCGGCCGACGGCTGGGTCGTGGGCTCGGTGGCCGCGGCATCCTGCCCGCTCGGCTCGTCACGCAGGACGTCGGCCTCCTGGCGGACGCGGATCGCGTCGGCCACCTGCGTGCCGGTCATCCGAACCTCGAGGTCCGGGTCGACGCCCCAGTCCTCGTCCAGCGGCTGGCGGTGGATGATCCGGCCCTTGGGCAGCCGGTAGTACTGCGTGGTGAGTTTGAGGCACGCGTCGCCGTTGCCCAGGGGCGTCAGGTCCTGCACGGAGCCCTTGCCGAAAGATCGCTGGCCGACGATCAGCGCCCGCTGGTAGTCCTGCAGGGCGCCGGCGACGATCTCCGACGCCGAGGCCGACCCCTGGTTGACCAGCACGACCAGCGGCATCGACGGCTGGGCGCGGTCGGGCCGGGCGCGGTACTCATGGGTGACCTTGCCGTCACGCTCGACGGTCGAGACCAGCGTGCCCGAGGGAATGAACCGATTGGCGACCTCGATGGCCGAGCCCAAGAGGCCGCCGGGATTGAACCGCAGGTCCAGGATCAGCCCATCGAGCCCGCGCTCGTCCTGCATCTGGTTGATCGCGCGGTCGAGGTCGTCGGCCGTCTGAGGCAGAAAGTTCGTCAGCCGGATGTAACCGATACGTCGCTGCGGGTCGATGTAGTAGTCCCAGCCCTTGTCCCCCTGGCGCTCCCAGCCGAGGATCGAGTGGATCTCGATCTGGGCGCGCTTGACGGCCAGCTCGATCAGGTCCGGGTGGCCGACACGCTCGATGCTCAGTGTCACCGTCGTGCCCTCGGGGCCGGTGATCTCGCGGACGGCCCGATCGAGGCTCCACGCCGAGACGTCCTGCTCATTGACCTGGACGATGATGTCGCCGGCCTTGACCCCGGCCGCCTGCGCCGGTGTGTCGGCCAGCGGGGTGATGACCACCAGCCGGCCGTCGCGTTTGGAGATCTGCACGCCGATGCCCTCGAATTTCCCCTGCGTGTTGCGGGAGAACTGCTCCATCTCGTGCGGCCAGATGACGGCTGAGAAGTCGTCGAGCCGGCTCATCGCCCCGTCGGCCATCTCGTAGGCCAGCACCTGGCGCGGCAGGCGAACGGTGCCGCGGTTGAGGTCCTGCACCTTCTCGAGGAAATTCGACGCCTCGCCGAAGCGCAATGGCTCGGGGCGGTTCAGCTCGGTGCGCAGCTCCGCCAGCCCGATCTGGAAGGCGCCCAAGCGCTGGTCGTCGGCCAGCGAGGGGAAGGTCTGCTCGAGGCCCTTGGTCCGCGAGAGCACCTCGAGCGCCTCGAACGAGCCGTCGAGCAGCGGGCCGTAGCCCTGCCCGGAGATGTGCTTCTGCGCCGCCAGCAGCAGCGTCGTCCAGAACATCGGAACCTCGACGCCCTCGAGCGTCTGCTGCCAGGTCTCCTCGCCGAAGACCGGCGGGTCGTTCTTCTCGTCCTCGTCCTGCCCGTCTTCTTTCGCCTGCTCGGCCTGGCGTTTGATGCGGAGCTGGTAGAGCTCGCTGAGCTTCTGCGGGGCGTACATGCGCAGCAGCCGGACGTGCCGCTCGGCCTGCTGGGACTGATCGCGGTAGCGCTCGTGGTCGTCGAAGAGCAGGTACAGGGCGCGGTAGAGCCCCAGGGCCTCGAGCCAGTCGTCCTGGGCCTTGGCGTGGTCGGCGGCCCGCTCGGACTCGGCCACGAGTCGGCGGATCGGCGGCTCATCGAGCAGCGTCGCGGGCTCGGTCGCCAGGTCGCTGGCCTCGACGGCCGCACGCAGGGCGTCCTCGATCCGGTTCTTCTCCAGCCCCTCGCTGACGCGCCGCAGCGCGTCCTGGTAGGCCTCGAGGCGCTCGGCGTCGCGTTCAGCCTTGAACCGCTCGTGGGCCGCGATGTCGGTCAGCAGGTCCACCACCTGCGGATCGCCGCGAAGCAGCGGCTCGGACGACAGCAGCGTGCCGATCTGATTGAATTGTCCGCTGTCCGCCAGCTGGGACACGCTCGCGAGCTGCGCGTCCGCCACCTGGCCACCTGCCGGAAGAACCCCGAACAGGACCGTCACGCCCAGGCAGAGAGCGAAAAACCGACCGCGGCGGGCTGCCGAGAAGGGCGAAGAAGCAACGGCATGGGTCATGAGATCACCTGTCCGCCGCGGATGATCGCCCCCGCGGGATGCAATCCGATCCCAGAGCACGACATAGGTTGTTATCGGTTATACGAACCGCCCGACTTACCGGTTCTGTCCGATCGCGGGCCGACTGAAAAAATCATCCGCGAACAGCCGCCCTGGCGATCTTAGGCCGATTCCTTGCCCTTGACCCGCAACTCCTTGAGCTTGGAGGGCCGCAGCACCGCGTCTCGGTCAATGACGTACTTGGCGCCTTTGTTCGGCAGCTCGGGCAGGTCGTACATCAGTTCGAGCATGACCTCTTCCATCACCGACCGCAGCGCGCGGGCCCCCGTGTCGCGCTCCATGGCGCGCTTGGCGAACTGCTCGAGGGCGCCGGTCGTGAACTCCAGCTCGGCCTGCTCCATGCCGAAGAAGTGCTGGTACTGCCGCGTCAGCGCGTTCTTGGGCTCGGTCAGGATCCGCACCAGGGCCTCGACGTTGAGCGGCTCGAGCGACGCGACGACCGGCAGACGCCCGATCAGTTCGGGGATCATGCCGAAGTGGATCAGGTCCTCGGGCGTCACCTGGGCCAGCAGGTCGCCGACCTCGGCCGCGTGGTCCATCTCGGTCGATTGCTCGGAGTTGAAGCCGATCGCCTTCTTGCCCAGTCGGCGTCGGATGATGTCGTCCAGGCCCACGAACGTGCCGGCGCAGATGAACAGGATATTGCTCGTGTCCATCTGGATGTACTGCTGCTCGGGGTGCTTGCGGCCGCCCTGCGGGGGGACGTTGGCCACCGTCCCCTCGAGCATCTTCAGCAGCGCCTGCTGCACGCCCTCGCCCGACACGTCGCGGGTGATCGAGACGTTCTGGCTGGTCTTGCCGATCTTATCGATCTCGTCGATGTAGATGATGCCGCGCTGGGCGGACTCGAGGTCGAAATCCGCCGCCTGAAGCAGCTTGAGCAGCAGATTCTCGACGTCCTCGCCGACGTACCCGGCCTCGGTCAGCGTCGTGGCGTCGCCGATGGCGAACGGGACGTTGAGGATGCGGGCGAGCGTGCGGGCCAGCAGCGTCTTGCCCGAGCCGGTCGGGCCGATCATCAGGACGTTGGACTTCTCAAGCTCGATGCCCGCGTCCTTGTCCTCGGACACCGTCAATCGCTTGTAGTGCTGGTGCACGGCGACGGCCAACGCGCGCTTGGCGCGGTCCTGGCCGATGGCGTACTGATCGAGGAACTCCTTGACCTGGCGCGGCGTGGGGATCGAGCCGAAGCTCGGACGGCCGGCCTGCACGCGACGACGCTCCTGCCGGAAGATGTTCTGGCAGAGGTCGACGCAGTTGGCGCAGATGTAGACGTCGTTGGGCCCCTCGACCATCGGGCCGACTTCGCGGCTGGTCTTGCCGCAGAACGAGCAGGTGGTGATCCGCCGCCCCCGGAAGCCCCCGGAACCGCCACCCCCGCCGCCCGAACCACCGCCGGACCCGCCTGAACCACCGCCACCGCCGCCGCCGGAGCCGCCACCGGGGCCGCCGTTGATCACCGACGCCTGGCCGGTCAATCCGTTCGACCCGATGTCATCCTCGCTCTGGCCGGGAAAATTTCTCTCTCCACCCTTGCCCGTCTTCTGGTTCGGCATGACTCATTCCCGTCGGCGCGTCGCGCCGAACATGGCTGGCAGACCAAGGTTATTGACCAGCGACCACGCGACCCGTCGCTATGAAATCTGATCGTCCAATCACGGGAGGCTCTTAATGCGCTCCCGCCCGGTTCTTACGCCCACCGGCGCGGCCATGGACGACTCGGGCATTGTAACACACCTCGCCCGTTCATCGACCACCCGCGGGGATTTCGCACGATTTTCCACGATCAAATCGCCGACGCAACGACCGATATCAAGGCCGCCTAGCACGAGCGCGTCACGCTCGTTCTTATAGGAACCTAACGGTCGCCGCGCCTCGGTCCGTCCGTGGACGGCGGGGCATCGTCGGTGGATGAATCGTCGCCGGGGTCGAACTTGCTCATGAGCCGGGCCATCACCGCGCGGTGGGCGCGGACGTATTCTTCGTCGCCGAGCTCGCCCTGCTCGTGCATTCGGCGGAGGTCCTCGACGCTGAACCCCGCCGGCGGGATCGACGTCACGTCGTCCTCGCGTTTCGACCGCGCCAGGACCACCCAGCCGACGATGCCGGCCAGCACGATGATCAAGAGCGCCGCCCCGAGCGCGTAATAGAACCGCCCGCCGAGGTATCGCCCCGTCGGCGCGGCCCGAGCCGCCTGCGCCAGCACAACGCCGCAGGTTGCACACCACCTCGACGCCAGGGCGAGCAGCATCGGCATGGCTGAGTTTCCGCCATCGGGCACGAAACGGGGGAGGGCTACTTCTTCGTGCTCTTCTTGGTGCTCTTTTTCTCGGTCTTCTTCTCGGCCTTGGCCGCGTCCTTGCCGTCCTCGGCCAGCTCACTGGGATCGACGTCGGTGATCGAGGCCTTCTCGAGCACCTTGTCCAGCGTCTTCTGGTCGCGGATCTGCATGTAGAGCTGCTCGAGCTGGCCGCTGCGCTGCATCTCCTGACGCAGCTTCTCGGGCCGGCGGCCCTGCTGCATGGCGTACATGGCGATCCGGCCGTTGAGCTCGCCCTCGGAGACCTCGACCTCGAGCGTCTCGGCTGCGCGAGACAGGATGAAGAAGAGTTTGAGCGTCCTGCGAGCCTCGGCGTCGCTGCTCTGACGCAGCTCGGCCACCCGCTGGGCGATCTCCTCGTCACCGAGGCCCTGGTAGGCCAGCTCCATCGCCTGACGTTGGAGCATCCGCGCCGCCTGCCGGCCCGACAGGCCCTCGGGCAGCTCCATCTCCACCTTCTCGACGAGGTAGTCGCACAACTGCTGGTGCATGGCCGACTGCTGCTGCCGCTGGTGCCGGCTCTCGAGCATGGTGCGGACCTGCTTGCGCAGGTCGGCCGGGTCGGCGGCGCCGAAGCGGGCGGCCAGGTCCGTCTCGGCGGCGGGCGCGACGCGTTCGACCTTCTGGATCTTGATCACCAGCGTGATCGGCTGGTCCTTGATCTTCTCGTTCTCGTGGGCGGACGGGCCGATCTGCGAGACGCGGATCATCTGACCCGCCTTCTGGCCCAACAGGCGTTTGCCCAGGTCATCGACCACGATCCCCGCCACGTGGCCTTTGAACGATCGCGACTCGCCGGGGACCAGGACGTAGATCTGCGGGTGGTGAGCGATCTGCTCCGCGGAGTCGGGTGCGTCCTGGCCGGCCAGGATCGTGACCTCCGTCATCAGATAGTCATCGACCTCGATCGCCGCGTCGCCGGCGTCGCTGAGCGACCCGAACTGCCGGCCCATCCGCTCGATCTCGGCCTCGACCTCGGCGTCGGTCAGCTCGAGCTTGGGCCGCTTGATCGCCACGCCGTCAAGGCTCGGAAGCTCGAAGGCGGGCACGACCTCCACCTCGACCTTGAACGTCAGCGGGCCCGACTCGGGAAGCTTGATCGTGTCGAGGTCCTTGATCTCGGGCTGGCCCAGGACGTTGAGTTTTTCCTGCTCGATCGCCTGCGAGTAGCAATCGCTTAGCAGCTGCGTGCGGACCTCGTCGCGCACGGCCGACGTGAACCGGCGCTGCAGCAGCCGCTTGGGCGCCTTGCCCGGACGGAAGCCCGGCAGGGCCGCTTGGCTCTGGAGCTCCTCGAACCGGCTGCCGACCTGCTCGGCGATCCGCTCGGCGGGGATCTCGATCGTCAGGCACTTGCGGGCAGGCCCGACGTCTTGCACGCTCACGCTCAGCGGCCCGGCGTGATCGTGGTCATGGTTGTGGTCGTGGTCGTGGTCGTGGTCGTGGTGATGCTCGTGATCGTGGGGGGCCATGAAGGAACCTCTAAGGGCGGCGTGTCCGCCGCGGGTCGGACCAAGGGGATTTACGATAGTTCGCCAAGTCTGGCGCAGACGGGAAATTATGGGCCCACACCGCCGCAGCGTCAACTCTGGCGCGTGCGAGGCACTGCCGAGAAAAAAACGGTCCCCACTGAGCCACAACCACGGGATTTATCGTTACAGTTGCGGCCCTGAACCGGACACCAATCCAACACGCTTTCGGGGGCGGGCGTCGGCGTCAAATCTGGCCGGTGGCTTGGGTTCTGGCGATCTTTGTCGCCGGCCCGATGGTCCTGGCCGAACAGGCCGACACGGTCACCCTGCGCAACGGCGACGTCCTGACAGGGCAGCTCGAAGAACTGACCAAGGATCACGTCACGCTCCTGCACCCCGTGCTGGGCAAGTTGGTCATCCCGCTCGACCAAGTCGATGAGATCGTCCCCTCCACGATGGACATCGAGCAGATCGACGCCGACCTGGATCACCCTCCCAGACGAACCCGCTCGAAGCAGGACTCATCCGCCACCCAGCCCGCCGAACAGGCCGCGACCTCCCCCGCCAAGGCGCCGACGACCCAGCCGACCGTCGTGGTGATCGTCGTTCCCACGGCCAAGAAGACCCCCGCCGAGCCCCCCGTGCCCAAGAGCTGGTTCGACGGCTGGAAGTCCAAGCTCATCCTCCGCTTCGACGGCCGATCCCGTGACAGCACCGGCCGCGACGAGCTGACCGGCCGCGGGGGCTTCGAGACCGACCGCAAGACCCCCGACGACCGCTGGAAGTTCGATGGCTCGCTGCGATTTGACGACCACGACAACGCCAGCTCACGCCTGCGTTACGAGTTCGGCGGCCTGCACGACCAGTACTTCAACGGCAGCCCCTGGTCGCTCCAGGTCCGCGGCCGCTTCGAGTACGACCGCGGCCAGGAATGGGACTACCGCGCCACGGGCGACGCGAGCATGGGCTACGACGTGGTGGACACCAAGACCCTCACCGCCACCGTTCGCGGCGGTCTGGGCCTGGTCCAGGAGATCGGCGACCAGGCCCAGCCGCTGCGGCCCGAGGGGCTTGTCGGCGCCGAGCTGACCTGGAAGATCACCCCCACCCAGGAGCTCACCGGCCGGACCGACTTCCTGCCCGACCTGACCGACACCAGCTCGTACCGCGTGGTCTCCTCCCTCACCTGGCAGATCAAGGTCAAACAGACCGACCAGATGAGCTTCCGCCTCGGGGCCGAGAATGAGTACGCCTCCAATCCTCGGGGTGACGGATCACGCAACACGCTGCATTATTTCGGCGCCGTGGTGTTTGAGTTCTAGAATGTCACCGTGCGGCCATGAAGAACAAACACCGAGCCCACCCGACGATCGGTCCCATGACCCAGGCCATGCGTCGCCTGCGTCGCACGGCCCGGCGCCTGCCGGGAGTCCTGAACAAGCCCCTGCCGGGTCGCCCGCCAGGACTGTCGCCCGAGCAGCTCACAGCCATCGCCCGCGACCAGCAGGCCGCCCCCGGCACCGTCAGCGAGCCGACCGTCATCTGTTGTTACGACTACGCGCCCGACCGCTGCACGCGACAGATCGTCACCGACCTGCCCGCCTTTCTCGCTCAGCCGCTCGATCCGGCCGTCCACGTCCGCTGGATCAACATCGACGGCCTGGGCGACATCGGCGTCATCGCCACGCTGGCCGACCACTTCAAGCTCCACCCGCTGGCCGTCGAGGACCTGCTCCACAGCCCCCAGCGGCCGAAGTTCGAAGTCTTTAACGGCTCGACGACCGGAGGCGATGACCTGATCTTCATTGTGATGGTCATGGCCCGCCTGGTCGAGAACAGCGTGCTGACCGAACAGGTCAGCCTCTTCCTCCGCGACCGCGTCGTGCTGACCTTCCAGGAGACCCAGGGCGATGTCTGGGACCCGATCCGCCAGCGCCTGGCCCAGGAGGGCTCACGCCTCCGCCAGCACGACGCGAGCTTCCTGGCCTACGCCCTCCTGGACGCCGTGGTGGACCATCACTTCCCCGTCCTGGAGTTCTACGGCGACAAACTCGAGGCCCTCGAGGACCGCGTGCTCGACGACCCCGCCCCCCGCGTCATCCAGCAGGTCCACGCCATCAAACGCGAGCTGTTGCTCCTTCGCCGCGAGGTCTGGCCGCTCCGCGAGGCCGTCAGCCAGTTCCAACGCGAGCCCAGCACGCTCGTCAGCGACGCCACGCGGACCTTCCTCCGCGACGTGCACGACCACGCGGTGGCCGTCATCGAGCTGATCGAGACCTATCGCGAGCTTGCGGGCGGGCTGGCCGAGACGTATCTATCCTCCGTCAGCGTGCGGATGAACGAGGTGATGAAGGTGCTGACGATCTTCGCCAGCATCTTCATCCCCCTGACCTTCCTGGCCGGCGTGTACGGCATGAACTTCCACTTCCTGCCCGAGCTGGACTGGAAGTGGTCGTACCCGGTGTTCTGGGGCATCTGCGTGGCCACGGCGGCGGGGATGCTGGTGTGGTTCCGCAGGCAGAAGTGGCTCTGAGAAAGGCGTCGCCATGAAGGCCGTGGTCTTCGAATCGCCCGAGAAGCTCGCCGTGCGGGATGACGTGCCGGACCCGGTCTGCGGGCCGGACGAGGTCGTCGTCCGCGTGGCGCGGGTGGGCATCTGCGGCACGGACCTGCACATCTACCGCAACGAGTACATGTCCACCTTCCCGGTCGTTCCGGGTCACGAGTTCTGCGGCCGGGTGGTCGAGGTCGGCCGCGAGGTGCGCGACCTGCGCGAGGGCGACCGCGTGGCCGTCGATCCGAACCTCTCCTGCAACGCCTGCTACTTCTGCCGGATGCGGATGCACAACCATTGCCTGAACTGGCGGGGCGTGGGGATCACGCGCGGCGGGGCGTTCGCCGAATTCGTCGCCGCCCCGGCCGCGGCGTGCTACAAGCTGCCCGACGACGTGACCGACGAACAGGCGGCGCTGATCGAGCCGCTGTCGTGCGTCGTTCATGCCCTCGAGCGGCTGCGCGTCCATCCGGGTGACGAGACGCTGATCTACGGCGCGGGTCCGATGGGCCTGATGCTCACGGCGGCGCTGAGGCGCAGCGGGGCTTCGGCCGTCGTGGTCGTTGACAAGCAGGAGCGGCGCCTGGCCCTGGCGGCCGACTTCGGGGCCAGCGCCACCGTCTCGGCCGATCAGCCCGCCGAAGCGATCCGCCAGCACGCCCCGCACGGTTACGGCGTGGTCATCGACGCCACGGGCGTGCCGGCGGTGATCGAGCGGGCCTTCGATCACCTCCGCCCGCGCGGGCAGTACCTCCAGTTCGGCGTCGCCGCCCGGCAGGCCCGGGTGACGGTCAGCCCCTACGACATCTTCCGCCATGACTGGACGATCCTCGGCTCGTTCGCGCTCTGCTACACCTTCGAGCAGGCCATCGCCTGGCTGCGCTCGGGCCTGCTCGACGCGCCTAAACTTGTCAGCGACCGCGGCGGGTTGTCCGACTTCCCCGGGCTCTTCGACCGCTTCGCCCGCGGCCAGACGCTCAAGGTGCACCTGACCCCATGACCAACACGGCCCACGATCCGCGTGCGATGGACCAGGCGGTGGCGGCCATCCGCGCCGGCCGACTCGTCGGCCTCCCCACCGAGACGGTCTACGGCCTGGCCGCCGACGCGCTCAATGTCCTGGCCGTCGCCAGCGTGTTCGAGGTCAAGGCACGCCCCCACTTCGACCCGCTGATCGTCCACGTCGCGGGGTGGAGTCAGCTCGAGATGATCGCCGCCACGGTGCCGTCACGGGCCATGACACTGGTCAAGAAGGCGTGGCCCGGCCCGGTGACGATCGTCGTGCCCAAGACCTCCGCCGTGCCGGACCTGGTCACCGCCGGCCTGCCCAGCGTGGCGATCCGCATGCCCAACCACCCCCTGGCCCTGGAGCTCATCCGCCGCTGCGGCACTCCCCTGGCCGCGCCGAGCGCGAATCGCTTCGGCCGGATCAGCCCCACCACGGCCGAGCACGTCCGCGCCGAGTTCGGCAACACGGTCGACGTCGTTCTCGACGGCGGCCCCTGCCGCACGGGCGTGGAATCCACGGTGATCTCGTTCCTCGAGCCCTCCGCACCGCCCTTGATCCTCCGCCCCGGCGGGATGAGCCGCGAGGCTGTGGAGGAGATCCTCGGCCCGGTCTGGGACGTCGAGCAGGCCAAGCAGGCCGGCGCGGCGTCAGCCGTCATCGCAACCA
>JADZET010000111.1 GCA_020850375.1 Phycisphaeraceae bacterium
TGCTGGGCCTGCAATCGTTCTTCACCGCCGGCCCCAAGGAGATCAAGGCCTGGACGATCCGCATCGGCGCCCCGGCGCCCGAGGCGGCCGGCGTGATCCACTCGGACATCCAGCGCGGCTTCATCCGGGCCGAGATCTACGCCGTGGGCGACCTCGAGAAGTACAAGACCGAGGCCGCCATCAAGCACGCCGGCAAGATGCGCGTCGAAGGCAAGGACTACATCATGCGGGACGGCGACGTCTGCCACTTCCTGTTCAACGTGTGATCGCCGCGATCGTCCGCCCGTCACCACCCCATCCCCGCCATCATCCTCAGCCCAGGCTCGTGCGGCCGCGGTACTCCGACGGGGTCATGTCCATCTCCCGGCGGAAGAACTTGCTCATCGCCGCGGCATCGGGGAAGCCGCAGTCCTCGGCCACGCGGCTCATGGGGTCGTCGGTGTTCTCGAGCTTGCGCCGCAGCCTGTCGAGCTTGGCGCGGGTGATGGCGGCGGCGGGGCTGATGCCCAGTGACGCGGCGAAGCGCTGCTCGAGCCTGCGGCGAGACAGGTCCAGCAGCGTCAAGAGGTCCTCCACCTCCAGCGTCCCGCAGGCGTGCTTGCGGATGTGCTCGAGGGCCTTGACCACCACCGGGTCGTCCACGGCCAGCATCTCCGACGACCGGCGGACCGCCACGCTCTTGGGCCAGACCAGCGTGCTGTGGGGGATGTCCGCCTTGCCCGCGATCATGCGGTCCAGCAGCATCGCCGCCTCGAAGCCGATCCGCTCGGAGCTGATGGCCAGGCTCGAGATCGGCACCCGGCAGAGGTCGCAGACCATCTCGTCGTTGTCCACGCCGACGATGGCCATGTCCTGCGGCACGCGCAGGCCGGCGTCCAGCGCCGCGGCGATGGTGTCCCGGCCAGCGATGTCGTTCTGGGCCAGCACCCCGAACGGACGCGGCAGTCCCGCCAGCCACTGCTGAAGGTCCTCGATCGGCGAGGTCTCCTGCGACTGGAACTCGGCCGCCTCAAACCCCGCCTCCCGCACGCGCTCGACGAATCCCTTGCAGCGCTGCGAGGCGTACCACTGCTCGCGCTGGCCGACGAAGGCGAAGTGACGCAGCCCAAGGTCCAGCAGGTGCTCGGCCACGCGTCGGCCGATCTCGACGTTGTCGCTGCCGACCGACGGCAGGGGATGGTCCGGCCGGTTGTCCGCCACGTTCACCGCCACCCGCCCGGCCTCGGTCAGCACACGCCCGACCTCGGGGTTGACCGCCTGGATCAGGATCGCGTTGGCGTCAGCCGCCAGCAGGTTACGGCTGTCCCACACCGGCACGAGCTGAACCACCCAGCTCGGATGGTCTCGCACAAACCGCGTCACCCCGCGCAGGATCCCCCGCCCGTAGGCCACTGAAATGTCCAACGAGACCAGGACGTGATGTTCTGCCATGGTTGTCGGCCTGTTGCCCTGACCCAGACCACAGGATAAACAATTCCTCAGCCCGCCGTCTCGCCCGCCACCAGGTCCAACATCGCCCGGCGGATCTCCCGCGTCAGCGGACCGGCCGACCCGTCGCCGACGCTCTCCCGCTCGACCTTCGTCACCGGCAGGACCAGCCACATCGAGTTGGTCAAGAAAACCTCGTCGGCCCCGAGCAGGTCCTCGACGTTGAGCATCTGCTTCCGCACCGCCCAGCGTTTGGCCTGGGCGATGGCCAGCACCGCCGCCCGCGTCACCCCCGGCAGGACCGGGGCGTGCAGGGCGCCGGACTCCTCCTCGCCGTGGGCGATGGGCGTCAGCAGCGCGCCGTCCTTGACCAGGAAGACGTTGCTCACCGCCCCGCTGGCGAGGTGATTGGTCAGATTCAGCCAGATCGCCTCGCCGGCCCCGACGCTCGCGGCCTGGCGGAGCGTCCGCAGGCGCTGCCAGTAGTTGAGCGTCTTGTGCCCGCTCATGGGGTCGAACGGGCTGGCCATCGGCGGGGTCACCAGCACCGTGATCCCCTTCTCGAAGTAGGCCGGGTCGTACTCCGTCGGCGGTTGAGCGACGATCATGACCGTCGGCACCGGCGGCGGCTGGTTCGGCGCCGGAGGCTTGAGCATGGACATCGAGCCGGGGGTGATCGTCAGCCGCACGCGGGCCCGGTCCATGCCGTTGGCCGCCAGGGTCTGCCGCACCGCGTCGGCGAGCTTGCCCTTGTCCAGCTCGCGGGCCAGGCCCAGCTCCTTGGCGCTCTTTTCCAGACGGACCAGGTGCTCCTCGAGCCGGAAGACCCGGCCGTTCAAGGCGTTCATCGTCTCGAACAGGCCCATCGCGTGCTGGAAACCCGCGTCGTCAAAGGGAATGGACGCCGCCTCATGCTCGACGAGTCGGCCTTGGAGATAAACCTTCATGCGGACCCTTTCTGGCTGCCGTGACCGGCCTTCCAACCGTCCCAGCCCCGCTTTCGGGGGCTTCCGGGGGTTTGCGGGCGATCGGGAATCGTCTATAATACAGGACTCACCCCAGGGTTGGCTTATTGACCCCGAAGGAGCCTCGGCCATGAAAGCCGGCATCCATCCCAAGTACGTCACCTGCCAGGTCACCTGTGCCTGCGGCAACAAGTTCACCACCCGCAGCACCCAAGAGACGCTGCACGTGGACCTGTGCAACATGTGCCACCCGTTCTTCACGGGCAAGCAGAAGTTCGTCGACACCGCAGGCCGCGTGGAGAAGTTCCAGCGCAAGTTCGGCGGCTCGTACTTCGGCAAGAAGAAGGCCTAGCGACGTTCAAATCATTCAAGCCGCGGTGCCCATGCCCCGCGGTTTTTTTGCGCCCTTGTGCGGTGGCACTTCATACCAGCCCCGCATGGCCATGCGGGGCTCATGATGTTCCCCAATCCCTAACCCCCAATCCCTTCCCCGCATATGCGCCCCGAGGTCCAGGACACCCTTCTGAAAAAACTCCAGTCGCTGGCCGAAGAGGACCAGCGCCTGGCGGTCCAGTTGGAGGACCCCGACGTCCTGGCCGACCATCAGCAGGTCCGCACTCTGAGCATCCAGCGTTCAGCCATGGCGGACATGGTCAAGCAGTACCGTCGCTACCGCCAGCTCCAGGACGAGATCGCCCAGCTCGCCCAGATCATCGCCGGCGAGAAAGACCGTGACCTCGTCGAGCTGGCCGAGTCCGAGATCGGCCCGATGAAGCAGCAGGCCCAGGCGCTGCTCGACCAACTGGCCGACGAGATCGTCACCGCCGACGACCGGGCCGTGGGCTCAGTCATTCTCGAGGTCCGCGCCGCCGCCGGCGGGGCCGAGGGCGCCCTCTGGGCCGGCGACCTCTTCCAGATGTACCAGAAGTACGCCGACCGGCGGGGCTGGTCCATGGACATGCTCGAGTGGTCCGAGGGCGAACAGGGCGGCATCCGCCAGGTGGTCGTCAACGTCCAGGGCCCCGGCGTCTGGCAGGGCCTGGGCTACGAGGGCGGCGTGCACTGCGTCAAGCGCGTCCCCGCCACCGAGGCCCAGGGGCGCGTCCACACCTCGACCGCCACCGTCGCCGTCCTGCCCGAGCCGCAGAAGCTCGACATCCAGATCCCCGAGTCGGACGTGCAGATGCACATCACCACCAGCCAGGGCCCCGGCGGGCAGAACGTCAACA
>JADZET010000112.1 GCA_020850375.1 Phycisphaeraceae bacterium
ATTACATCAGCGACGCGGAGATGAGCAAGCACGACGCGGGGCTGGCGGGGATCGTGATCACCAGCCACCGGCTGATCTTCCACAAATATCACAGCCACGGGGAGATCTCGCTCAATGAGGAGGCGTCGCTCATCGTGCGGCGGAGCGGGATCACGGCGACGATCTCGGTGGAGAACGCCTCGGGGCGGTACAAGCTTGGGAAGTTGAGCGCCAAGGACGTGGCGACGCTGATCGACGCGATGAGCCATGCGCCGAAGATCAGGCTGACGGTGACGACGGCGGAGGCGAGCCCGGAGGCGGGGGGGTAAGGGTGGGAGTGGCCGCCAGGGTATATTCACGGGACGGCTGATTGATATGCTGTCTCGGAATGGACAGGCCGGCCGGAGGTGTCAGTTGATCGACAGTTCCATCATCGAAAGAGCAGCGAGAGCATTGCTTGAGGCTGCCCCGGTGGGGTCACAGGTGATCCTCTTTGGTTCATATGCGCGGGGCGACGCTCACGGGCGCAGCGACGTGGATTTTCTGGTCGTCGAGCCCGAGGTTCAAGACAAGCAGGCGGAGATGGTGAGGTTGGCGGAGGTGTTGCGGCCGCTGCGTCTGCCGGCGGACGTGCTGGTGACGAGCCAGGAGCGGTTCGAGTATTGGCGGCAGACGCCCAACACGCTGATCCACCGGGCGGCGAGGGAAGGCAAGGTGTATGGACAGGTCGCGTGAATTCGCCCGGGAATTGCTGGGTAGGATGAGGGGCGACGACGCCCGCGGAGACGCGCCCATTGCTAACATGGGGACGACTGGTTGTTCTTCAATTTGACTTAGGTTGCGCTCTTGTGCATTCTTATTGTTTTCACGTTTTGGTCTTTCTACGCTAATGTTGTTTTGCTGCCGGCAAGATACGGAGGTCCGTTTGGTGGAAGGCTTGAAGGAGACCGATTGGCTCGCTGTTGTCGCCCGTTGTTTGGCCTATTTGTGTTTGAAGCATTCGGGGCTTAGTGACGAAAAGAAGCTTGAACAGTCAGCATTCCTGGAAAGACTTGGCCTTCCTATTGAGGATCGTGCAGGAATAGCTGGCAGTACCGCCGCTTCTCTTCGCGAATTAACTCGTCTCGCAAAGAAGAAGAAAGGACCAAAGGTCAATGGAAAGCGCAAGGGACAGTAGCAGATCGAATGAGCCGACCGGTCGTATGACCGAATTTGAAATGAAGCTTTTAAGACTTCTCGGCCTGATGCTTGTTCAGGAGCGGCAACAAGCTGAGCAGATTAGGTTGTTGGGGCGAGTCGGTTTCAAGGCTCCAGAAATCGCATCCATGCTAGAAACCACGAGTAACACAGTAAGTGTCACTCTATCGAAGCAGCGCAGAAACAACGGCGAAAACAAGACGCGTCGGCGCAAGCGAAAGTAATCGAGAATGGCTCGGATCAACGCCAGATTATTGTTGAAGATTATTGGCAAGACCGGCTTGAGTAAGAGTCAGGTATACGCCAGAATTCAGCAGATTGCCAATGCAGAAGCCCTTCCAAATGATTTGGCGGCCATAAAGCTAGCTGCACAACACGGTATCTCTATCAACAAGTATGCGGATCCCGCACAATTGTCACAGCTTCGATATGCGGGTAGCCCTGTTGCTCCGCCTGCATCGGGATCTCCCCCGTCAACCACTTATCCTTCAGCAAATAGCAGGGCACCTAAGAATCTTAATCACCGATACCGAAGGAAGCGACCCAACAAAGTGTTTGTTGTGCATGGTCGTGACGAACATGCCAGGCAGGCAATTTACGCATTTCTTCGTGCTATTGGCATTCAGCCGATTGAGTGGATGTCTGCTTTGTCCATGAGTAAGAAGGCAGCTCCATACATTAGTGATGTCTTGGAGAAGGCGTTCGCTAATGCGCGCGCAATCGTGGTCCTTCTTACGCCTGATGACTTGGTGGAATTAAGGCCAGATCTGGCGACATCTACAGACAAGCCAAATGAGAGCATACGTACAGGGCAGGCACGCCCCAATGTCCTTTTTGAAGCTGGAATGGCGTTCGCGATTCATCCGGATCAAACGTTGTTGGTTCAGCTGGGAAATGTCAAAGAATTTAGTGATGTTGCTGGCCGCCATATTGTCCATTTGAGTAATGATTTCGACAGGCGGTCTGAATTTGCCACGAAGCTTGTCAATGCGGGATGTGACGTCGATACGTCGGGGACTGACTGGATGAAAATTGGTGATTTTGCAGATCCAATGACGCGCGTTCCAAGCAAGAAGATAAGCGAACGCAAAGTGAAAGGTAAGCATAGGCCACGGTTCGCCCAATAATTGACGATTAGGCCAAACTGTGGTGGCTTGTCTCTGAGGTATTCGTTTACGGCTGCTGATCGTCCTCGGGTAGGTCGTCTTCGGTTAGGTCTTCGGCGTCGGGGAGGGTGTCGGCGTCGTCGGGGGAGTCGGCGGCGAGTTCTTCGGCTTGCTCGGCTTGGAGTTGTTCGAGTTCGTGGGCGAGTTGGCGGATGTCGGCGTCGGGGCTGGGTCCCGTGGATGAAGCGCGGGTGCCGCCACCCCCGGAAGTCGGGCCGGTGGCGCTTTGGCCGCGGCCGCGAGTAATGAGGCGGATGGGGACTTCGCTGAAGGGAACGACGTCGCGCAGGCGGTTGAGGAAGAATCGTTCCCAGTGCTGGTCGAAGAGCTCGGGGTTGTTGACCCAGAGGCCCAGGGTCGGGGGATGCACGGCCACCTGGGCGGCGTAGTAGATCTTGGGACGCTTGCCGGCCTTGGCGGAGGGCAGGGCGCCGTCGGCGAGGACCTGCTCGATCATGCGGTTGAGTTCGCCGGTGGTGATGCGGTGGCCGGCCTGCTGGTGCAGGTTCAGGGCCATGGCCAGGAGGTCGCGGACGCCCTCGTTCTTGTGGGCGCTGACGAAGGCGGCCGGGGCGAAGGCCAAGCCCTTAAGTTCCTTGTCTAGGTACTTGAGGTACTCGTCCTTGGTGTGTGTTTCCTCGACGAGGTCCCACTTGTTGATGACCACGACGGTGGGCTTGTGGTGCTTGAGCAGCTCGTTGATGATCTGCCGATCGACCTGGCTGGTGGCGAGGGTGGCGTCGATGAGGAGGATGGCGACGTCGGCTCGGCGGAGCGAGCGCAGGGAGCGGTGGTGGGAGTAGAACTCGACGTCGCCGTCGAGGCTCTTGAACTTGCGCAGGCCGGCGGTGTCGATGGCGGTGATGGATTTGCCGTTGACCTCGAAGCGGACGTCGACCGAGTCGCGGGTGGTGCCGGGCTTCTCGCTGACGATGACGCGGTCTTGGCCGGCCAGGGCGTTGACGAGGGTGCTCTTGCCGGCGTTGCGTTTGCCGAGGATGGCGAGCAGGACGCCGGCGTCGGCGGATTTGCCGTGGTCCTGGGCGAGGAGGTCGGGCCGGTCGAGCAGGGCCTGGCGGACGGCGTGGATGAGTTCGAACTTGTGGTAGCCGCTGGTGGCCGAGACGAGCAGGGGCGGGCCGAAGCCCAGGCGGGCGGCCTCGGCGGCGCCGGGCTCGTGGGACTGGGCGTCGACCTTGTTGGCGACGAGGATGACGGGGATGGGCTTATGGCCCTTGGCGGGTCGGGGGAGGGTGGTGCGGAGGAGCTGGGCGACGGCCTGGTCGAGGGGGAGGATGCCGGTCTGGGCGTCGATGATGAACAGGACCATGGAGGCCTCGGCGAGTGCCTGGGCGATCTGACGTTCGACCTCGGTGGTCAGGTCCTGGACGTCCTCGATGCCGTGGCCGCCGGTGTCGACGAGTTCGACGCGGAGGGCGGGATCTTTCGCGTCCGGGCCTGGGAGGTCGGCCCAGGCGCTGATGCGGTCGCGTGTGACGCCGGGGGTGGGGTCGACGATGCTGACGCGCCTTGCGGCGAGCATGTTCAGGAGGCTGGACTTGCCCACGTTGGGCCGGCCGACGATGGCGATCTTGGGGGGCATGAGGGGTCTCGGACGAGGCAACGTGGGGATTCGATCTGGTGGAACATCGCACACAGCCCTTCGGGGCGCTGTGTGGCACCCAACTTAGACTACCAGAGTCAACTTCCGGGGGCGGGGCGGTTCCGGGGGGAGGTTAGCGCATGACCCAGGTGGTGTCGAGGGGGAGGACTTCCTGGAGCTGGGGGGAAGGGGGCTTGCCGGGCAGGCCGTAGCGGAGCATGAGCGCCTTGCGGAGCAGGACGGGCTGCTGGGTCAGGGGGTTCTGGACCTCGGCGGTCTCGCCGCTGAGGCCCTGGACGAAGACGGTGACTTGGCCGACGTCGTGGTTGAACTCGGGCCAGACGATGACGGACTCGCGGGCCTGGTCCTCGCCGGGCAGGAGCTGGCCGATGATCTCGACGGGGGTTTGCAGGAGGGGATTGCCCTGGCGTTGGCGGATGGCCTCGAAGACGCGCGGGGGCACGGCGCTGCCGGCGGGGATGATGTCGCCCTCGTCGGTGGCGATGGCGACGTCGGGGAGGAAGAGTCGCTGCTGGTCGGTGTTGTTGACGACCTTGTAGGGGAGGTACCAGTACCAGTGGGTCAGGCCCTGGAGGTCGTCGACGGCGATGGGCTGGGGCTTGCCGTAGGTGAACTCGAGCTGCCAGGCGCGGGGTGCGGCGGCGGGCTCGGGGTAGGCTTGGGCGGGGGTGAGCCAGAGGGCCATGACGGCCACGGCGATGAGGGCGCCCAGCCCCGATTGGATCGCTCGGTCAGTCGTGCCAGCCACGGGACCTCCCTGGATAAAAGAGTGCGTTTGGTCTTTCCCCCGATCAGATTCTAAGATGCCAGCCGTCCAAATCCAAGTCCCCCCCGGAAGTCCCCCGGAAGTTACGCCGGTTGTCTGTGAGGGTTGGTCCATAAAATGTCAGCCATGCGTGTAGAACTTCCGGGGGGGCGGGTGGCTCAGATCGGGCCGGTGGAGCCGGGGCAGCGGCACGCGGCGCTGAGCCTGCTGCTGTCGGGGCGGTCGGACATGCCGGGGGAGGAGATCGAGCAGGTCCTGGCGTTCTGTGCCGAGCGGCGGTTCAGCCCGGAGCGGCTGTGGGTGGCCTGCGAGGGGGGGGAGGCGTTGGCGTCGGCGATGGTGCTGCCGTCGGCGGGTCGGGCGGCGATGATCTTCACGTCGCCGCTGGGGGCTGCCCCCCCGGAGGTGATGGTGGAGCTTCTGGCCCGGCTGACGCGGGCGGCCTGCCTGGCGGTGGACCCGCAGGAGGTTCGGCTGATCCAGGCGATGATCGAGCCGGCGCAGGTCAGCCAGCTGCGGCTGTTTGAGGCGGCGGGATTTACGCGTCTGGCGGAGCTGATCTACATGCGCCGTCGGACGGCGGTGCTGACGACGGATCGTGAGCTGGGTGATGGGTTCGAGGTGACGCGCTACGCGCCCGAGCACCGTGAGCGGTTCGGTCAGGCGATCCTGCGGACCTATGAGCGGACGCTCGACTGCCCGGGTCTGGTGGGCGTGCGGCGGATCGAGGACGTGCTCGAGAGCCATCAGTCGGCGGGGCGGTTCGATCCTGCGCAGTGGCGGCTGGTGCAGCGCGGGGATGAGCCTGTGGGTGTGATGCTGTTGAATCCCTCGGTGCAGGGCGACGCGATGGAGCTTGTGTACCTGGGGGTGTGCCCCGCCTTCCGCGGGCGGGGGTTGGCCAGGAAGCTCCTGGATCTCGGGATCAGCGACGCGGCGGAGCGCGGGATCGGTGAATTTCTGCTGGCGGTGGACGTGATCAACACGCCGGCGATGCGGCTGTATCGGCAACTGAAGTTTCAAGCGACGACGCGGCGCGTGGCGATGATGTTCGTGACGGCGTGACGCGCGCGAAGAGGCGGTGGTTATCCACACGTTCTCCGGATGCGGCGTTCAGAGCGTGGACAAAAATTCTTCGTCGTCGCCAACCCCCGCAGCATCAAGGCGCTTGGATTTTCAACCACGGCGATGCGCGTGCGCGACGCTTGAACTTGGGGGTGGTGCGTCGTATCGTCGCAGGGGTCGGCAAGGGACTGCCGCCGGGCGTGTCGGGACC
>JADZET010000113.1 GCA_020850375.1 Phycisphaeraceae bacterium
CGAGCAAGGCTCGCGGGGAGTTGGGATGGAAACCGACGATCGGGCTGCACGAGGGATTGAGCGAAGTCGTCACGTGGGTGCAGGAGAACTTCGACGCCATCGCGGCGACGGAGCTGGGGTACGTGCATAAGGCGTGAGGAACTGAACCATCGACACACCAAGAAAAACAGACAAAAAGTTTCACCACGGAGGGTTTCACCACGGAGGACACGGAGAGCACGGAGAGGACACAGAGGCTGAACTCAATCATTCTTGTGAATTGAACTCCGTGTCCTCCGTGATCCCCGTGGTGAATGTCTGAATGTCTTGGTGGTTTACTCGAAGGAATGAACCAGGAGGCTCGCGATGTCGGAAGTCAAGGATTATTACGGGCTCAAGCAGGGCACGACGTACCTGGAGATCTTCTCCGTGCTCGAGGCCGGCGGGGACCGCGTGGTGCACCGGCAGCTCCGCGACCAGGAGGCGTATGACACGTGGCATCTGTCGCTGTACATGAAGGAGATCCTGGCGTACCAGAAGCTGCTGCGCGACAAGGCGCCGCTGCGCTTCGAGCAGTTGCCTCGGCCGGAGAAGAACCTCTTGGTGGGGATCCTCCTAGCGGCGCAGCCGAAGTGGCGGCAGGTCGTTGAGCTCGGCAGCTCGCTCTTTGAGATGATCGACGGATTGGAGCTGGTGAAGCGATTCCTGGCGCAGACGCACTCGTCGATCCGGGTGCCCGATCCGCACGGCGTGGATTATCTGGGGATCGAGATCTCGGACCTCTTGATCCAGGCGGCGGAGCACGTGCACCGGGAGTATCGGCTCACGCACGTGAAGGATTGCGGGGCGTTGCCGAGCAGGATCGACGTCCTCTATGACCGGAATGTCAGTTCGTACGCGTTCCAGACGCCGCGGGCGCTGGCGGGGCTCATGAATCGGGCGGAGGTCTGCCTGATGAACCTCTTCGTGAGCAAGGGGCAGACGTTCCTCTCGGCCCGACTCGGTAAGTCGCTGACGTACTTCAGCCTGGCGGAGCTGATCGAGCACCTCGAGCGGCCGCTGTATCACCTGTTTGGCTTGAAGGCGCCCGGGCCGTTCCAGGGCAGTGAGCTGAGCCGGGGCAGGCCGGTGGTTGAGGGGTTCTTCCTTTGTGCGGCGGAGGAAGATGCACAGGCGTTCGCGAAGGTGGCACAGAGCGATCCGACGGTGGCGGCGTACTGGAAGGCCAAGGAGATGACGCTTCGCCCGGCGGCGGAACTGCTCGGGACGCGCGGGTGATCGCAAGGCACGGTGCACATGCCCAAGGACGGGAACAAGACGCGGGACGCGGCGGCTCACGAGGGCATCCTGGTGCTGGCGGGCAAGCAGGTGGGGCTGGAGCTGACCACTTACCTGCTCGAGGAGCGGGCGCCGGTGCGGCAGGTGATCGCCGCGACGGCGGAGGATCGGGCGATGCTGGCGTTGTGCGAGAGGCATGGCGTGGCGGCAGAGGTCTTTTCGCCGGGCCTGCCGGCGCGGCTGGCGGAGGGGCAGCGCTTCGCGTGGCTGCTGAACTTCTGGAGCCCGCACGTGCTCGACGCGGCGGCGCTGGGGCTGGCGGAGCATCGGCTGAACGTGCATCCGACCTTGGTGCCCCACGGCCGGGGAAATGACAACGCGGCGTGGACGATCCGGCGGGGACTGCCGGCGGGGGTGTCGCTGATTGAAATGTCCAGCGGTGTTGACGAGGGCGACGTCTACGCCCAGCGGGAGGTGGCGTACACCTTCCCGATGCGCGGGGCGGAGCTGCACGCGATGCTGCAGAAGGAAATCGTCGCCTTCTTCAAGGAGCAGTGGCCGGGGATCTTCGCGGGGCGCGTGACGCCTCGCCCGCAGGCGGGGCCCGTGACGACGTTCCGGCGGCGGGACACGGAGGCGGACCGCACGCGACGGGGCGAGGAGGCGATGCCGCTGCGGGAGTGGATCACCTGGGCGCTGGCCCATGATTTTTCTCCGCGAACGACGGCGGAGGTGGAGCTCGACGGCAGGCGGTACGGACTGACGATCTCACTACAGCCCCTCAAGCAGGATTGAGCATTGCATGGACGTCGGAAGCTACAACCTCGACCCGCAGCGCTACGAGAAGCTCTTGACGGAGCTGTACCAGGCGAACCCGCCGATCACACTCGGGCCGGAGTACGCGCACTTCATCACGGATAACACGCTGCGGCTGACGATCCGATTGGCCCGTTACAAGTTCGTGGCCAGGATGCTTCGGCCGCGCGACCGGGTGCTGGAGGTCGGATGCGGATCGGGCTTGGGCGCGGTGTTCCTGGCTCAGCACGCCAAGGAAGTGGTCGGCCTGGACGTCAAGCAGTACGAGATCGACGAGGCCAGGGCGCTGTGCCGGCGGAAGAACGTGACGTTCAGCGTGGGGGATTTCTTCGCCCTCTCGGCGGATGATCCCTTCGACGCGGTGGTGATGCTCGACGTGATCGAGCACATGCACGAGCCGCAGGGACGCGAACTGGTGCGGCAGGCTGCGCGGGTGCTCACGCCCGGAGGGATGCTCATCCTCGGGACGCCGAGCTTGTACTCGTATCCGCATCAGGGGGCGCTCAGTCAGGCGTCGCACGTCAAGTGCTATGACCAGGAGGAGTTGCTCAAGCTGATGGAGGATTACTTCGGGCGCGTGCTGCCCTTCGGGATGAACGACGAGATCCTGCACACGGGGCACCCGAAGATGACGTGGTATTACATGATGGTGGCCACGGGGCCGGGTGTGAACAGAAAACGGTAGGTCCATGTTTGTCAGAGCCGGGCACTGTGTGCCCGGACCGGACTCACAGAGTCCGGCTCGGACAGTCAACGATGACCAAACTTCCCATGGCCCCTCCTTCAACGATGCCTGTGGTGCGATTCCTGGACCTGGCGGTGGCCGAGCCGCGCCGGGCGGAGTTGCTGGCGGCGGTGGAGCGCGTGCTGGCGCATGGGAAGCTGATCCTTGGGCCGGAGGTCGAGGAACTGGAGGCGAAGCTGGCGGCTCGCGTGGGTCGGCGGTTCGCGGTGGGCGTGGGATCGGGGACGGACGCGCTCTACCTGGCGCTGCGAGCGGCCGACATCGGGCCGGGCGATGAGGTGATCACCACGAGCATGTCATGGATCGCCACGGCCAACGCGATCGCGCTGGCAGGCGCGACGCCGGTGTTTGCCGACGTGGGCGAGGACCTGAACATCGACCCGGCCAGCGCCGCGACGTTGATCACGGAAAAGACGCGGGCGATCCTGCCGGTGCACAATCAGGGCAGGCCCTGTGCGATGGATGAGCTGGTCGAGATCTGCCGGCGACACAAGCTGCTGCTGATCGAGGACTGCGCCCAGGCGTTTGACGCGGAATATCGGGGCAGGAAGGTCGGGTCGTTCGGCGATCTGGCGTGCCTGAGCATGAACCCGATGAAGGTGCTCGCGGCGCTGGGCGAGGCGGGGATGATCTTTACGGACTCGGTCGAGTGGCGTGACAAACTGCACGCCCTGCGCTACAACGGGACGCTCAATCGGGAGGACTGCCACTGGCCGAGTCACAATGGACGATTGGACACGATCCATGCGGCGATGCTGCTGTGTCGCCTGTGCGAGCTTGACGCGTGCCTGTCGCGGCGGCGGCAGATCGCGGAGATCTACAGCCAGGGACTCGCAGATCTGACAGGAAAGCTGGAGATCCCGCGCGAGCATCCGGGCAGCCGCGACGTCTACTACACCTACACCATCCGCACGACGAGGCGGGATGAATTGATGCGACACCTCGAGGACCACGGCGTCGAGAGCCGGGTGAGGCATCCGATCCTGATGCCCTGCCACACGGCGTATCGCGATACGGCGCGAGGGTCGTGGACACGGGCGGAGCGATGGGTCAAGGAGATCCTATGCCTGCCGATCCACGAGAAGCTGACAGACGAGCAGGCTCACTATGTGGTGCGCTGCGTGCGAACGTTTTTCGGATGAAGAAAGAATCGGAATTCACCACGGAGGGCACGGAGATCACGGAGAAGACACAGAGACTGAACTCAATCATTCCTATGAATTGAACTCCGTGTCCTCCGTGCCCTCCGTGGTGAATGTCTGAAAGGATGAACCGTGCATGCCGCACGTCTTTACGCATGATCAGGCGCTGATCGCCGTCGGGCCGGAGTGGCTTGAGCGGCTGACGCGGGAGGCCCGGACGGCGCCGCTGGGACGTGCACGTCTGTGCCTGCACCGGTCGACGCGGGACGCGATCCAGGAGATGGTCATTGCGTTCCGGCGGGATTCACTCGTGCGGCCGCATCGGCACCCGCAGCGGTGCGAGTCGGTGCATGTGATCCGAGGTAGAGGCGTGGTGCTGATCTTCGACGACGCGGGGAAGGTGACGCGGCGGATCGATCTGGCGGCGCTGGGGCAGGCGAGAGAGGGTGAACATTGGATGTACCGGCTCTGCGAGGGGCTCTGGCACACGCTGGCGCCGACGAGCGACGACCTGGTGATCCACGAGGCGTCGCAGGGGCCGTTCGAGCAGACGGGCGGCGGGAGCTTCGCGCCGTTCGCCCCGGCGGAGGGGGCGGCGCTCGAGGCGTTCATTGAGAGGGCGATGGCGGAGTCTTTGTCTGTTTGAAGAAAGACGGTGGACATGGCTGAGATCAACCTGCTGAACTTCTATCCCAAGGCGGACCGGCCCATCGACGAGCGGGGGAAGATGATCTCCGAGGAGGTGCGGGCCATCGCCCGGCAGTACGGGCGGGAGTTCTTCGACGGCGACCGGCTCTACGGCTACGGCGGATACAAGTACGACGGGCGCTGGGTGCCGATCGTCAGGCGGATCGCGGAGCATTATCAGCTTGCCCCCAACGCGGCGGTCCTGGACGTGGGGTGCGCCAAGGGGTTCATGCTGCACGACTTCCGGGGGCTGATGCCCGGCGCGACGCTGGCGGGGTTGGACGTCTCGGGCTACGCGATCGAGCACGCGATGCCGTCGGTGAAGGACTGCCTGACGGTGGGGTGTGCCAGTGAGTTGCCCTACCCGGACAAGAGCTTCGACCTGGTGCTGTCGATCAACACGGTGCACAACCTGCCGGCTGAGAAGTGCCGAAAGGCCCTGCAGGAGATCATGCGGGTGACGCGCGGGGCGGCGTTTGTGACGGTCGATGCCTGGCGGACGGAGGAGGAGCGTCAGAGGCTGCTCAAATGGGTCCTGACCGCCCACACCTACATGAGCACGGAGGCGTGGAAAACTTTTTTTGAGCAGTCGGGGTACAGCGGGGATTACTATTGGTTTATCGCCTGACGGGTTGTGAGCGCCGAAACACTCTGGAATCGACTGTCATAAGCTAATCATCGGGAAGAGGTTACCTCTCGGGCTGGGCGTCTGGCTCTAAGCCAGTGTTTATTAGGTAATTATGGGGCATTTTCATCTTGTTAAAACCACTCACGATCGGGGCGGATCCAGGCAATTCCTCTTGACATCGAGACGAGACGGCAATAATCTTTCTAATGAAAATTGATCGTTAAAGAGGATCTGCAACCCGGCCGCGCTGTGAATTTGGGGGGATTCGAGGGTGGGTTGTGGATGGCAGGCTAGGGGGCCATCGCAGCGGATCGGCCTGATCAACCGCACGGAAGCGTTTCGCAAGAGACGGTCGTGATGTGATGTTGTCGGTCGGCTGGGAGTGAAAAGAAGTCAATGGCCCGGGGGCCATTGGATGAGACCCGGGATTGATTGCCGTGTCCTGGAAGGAGCCCGGCAATCGCAGTAACGAAGGGAAAGGTGAGACGTGGTTAAGAAGATGCTGACGGGGTTGGCGGTCGTGGCGCTCGCGGTCTGGACCGGCAGCGCCATGGCTGGAACGGTCGACATGAAGTTCCTCGGCTGGGCGAAGGACGGCGGCGGAGCGGAGCTGCAGGAACTCTTCAAGTACAAGGTCGGCTCGTCCTCGCGCGAGACGCAGGCGGGCATCTTCCAGTGGCAGCGCGTCGGCGGGACGCAGGCCGGGGCGCCCGCGGGGCTCTTCCAGACCGTGTGCATCGAGCTGGACCAGTACGTGGCCAGCACGGTTTATGACGTGATCGCCGTGGAGGACGGCCCCAAGCCCGGCAGCCTGCTGACGGCCGGCCCGATGGGCGTGGCCAAGGCGGACATGCTCAGCAAGCTCTGGGCGGCCTACTGGGACGTGGCCCAGGCCAACAGCGCCAACGCGGCGGCCTTCCAGGTCTCGGTGTGGGAGATCGTCTACGACGGCGACACGGACCTGGCCAGCGGCGACTTCCGGCACAACTACGGCGGCGGGCCCCTGCCGGCCTTCGTGTCCACGGCGCAGACCTGGCTCGACGCGCTGCCGGGCCTGCTCGACGAGACCGAACTGGTGGCCCTGTCCAACCAGCGCTTCCAGGATCAGCTGACCAGCGTGGTGCCCCTGACCCCGGCGGCTTGGGGCGGCTTGGCGCTGCTCGCCGGGCTGGGCATCGCTCGGCTCCGCAAGCGCCAGACGGCCTGAGCACCGGCCAATTTGCCCGAGTTCACAAGCCCCCGACCCCAGGGGCTTTTTTCTTGGTCTTGCCGGGTGTTGACACCTGTTTGTCACATGATTTTCGCCATAAGACCCCGGATAGGACGAGACTTGCGATCCGCGTTTTTTCATTGCCAAGGGGCCTGACCCTCCGCGGGAACTTGCCGATCTTGCCCAGACCGCTCAGCAAGCGGTGAGCAGGCGCGGCGAGCGAAACGAAACACGATTCTGTGGACTTCGCCCGATCCTGATGTATTTCTTGGGAAGACACGCGACAGCAGACCAGGTGGATCCATGGCAGGGAGACTTCGCTCCCCGCCGGGCGATGCTTGTCACCTGTGGATGCGTCGGCCCGCGAATGGTGTGGTCAGTGCGCCTCCGTGTGGGGGGGCAAGCGGGCGGACCAGAAGCGCGTCACGACGAGAGAAAGGGAGATCCAGGCATGAAGGCTTTTCGCACCCTAGTCGCGGCCCTGGTTGTGGGGGTTCTGACCGTCGGCAGCGCCCAGGCGGGCACGGTCAAGGCTCACCTCGACGGGATGAACGGCAAGAGCGTCAAGATCAAGATCGGCTCGACGAGCATGACGGTCATGGCGGGCGTGTTCAACTGGACGCGCGTCGGCGGGACCGAGGCGGGGATGCCCACGGGGCAGTTCCACACCGTGTGCATCGAGCTCGACCAGTACATCAGCTTCGGCGGGACGTACACCTACGACCTGATCAACGTGACGGACGGCCCGCGTCCGGGCCTGGCGGTGCTCGGGGGGTCGATGTCCGACACCAGCGCGGAGCTGCTCAAGAAGTTCTGGGCGGCCCACTACAACGAGGCCCTGACCAGCAACGACAAGGGGGCGGCCTTCCAGATCGGCGTGTGGGACATCGTCTACGACGAGGGGCACGGCCTGTTCTCGGGCAACTTCCGGGCGAACTACACGAGCCTGGGCACCTCGCCGGTCTTCGTCCAGCTCGCCCAGACCTGGCTGAACGACCTGGCGAACCTGACGGAGATGGCCCCGCTGATGGCCCTGTCGAACCTTCGGAATCAGGACCAGCTCGTGCTCGTGCCCCTGCCGGCGGCGGCGTGGGCGGGCCTGAGCGTGCTGACCGTGCTGGCGGCGGTCCGCAAGCACCGGCACAAGGCGCTGAGCCTCTGAGGATCACTTAACCTTGCTCTCCACCTCCTTCGCCCTCTAACCTTGCGGTTGGGGGCGTTTTTATTTCGAGGGGTCTTGCGTGGCCGTCGGGCGTCGCCACTGCCGCATCATTTGCTCGATGCGCTCGACAAGCTCGGGCCGGTCGGCCTGTCGCGCGAGGCTGATGGCCTGACGGGCCTGGTCGAGCGCTTCGTCGATCCGGCCGGCCAGCGCCAGGGCTTCGGCCAGGGCCAGGCGGATCGTCGGGCTGCGCGGGGCCAGCTCCGCGGCGCGGGTGAGCGAGGCGATGCCCTCGTCCAGACGGCCGACGGTCACCTGGGCCACGCCGAGGTAGCGGTGCACGTCGACGTCGTCGGGGTTCAGGGTCCGGGCGTGCTCGAGTGCGGCGATGGCGCCGTCGGGGCCGTCGAGTTGGCGAAGACGCAGCAGGGCCAGGGCGAGCTGGTCGTGGTTGCGGAAGTCGTCGGGGTCGAGGCGTGCGGCCCGGGCCAGGGCGTCGCGGGCGGGGCCGGGCTGGTTCAGGGCCAGGTAGACCAGGCCGAGCGACCGCTGCACGTCGGCGTCGTCGGGGGCGAACTCGGCGGCGAAGCGGGCGTGCGGCAGGGCTTCCTGCGGCCGGCCCAGCTCGGTGAGCATGATGGCCAGGAGGGCGTGGGTCTGGGGGTTGTCCTGGCGGCGATCGATGATCCCCTGAAGAAGCATGACCGCCTGCTCACGCTGGCCAAGGCGCCAGCGGGCGTTGGCCAGGAGGTTCTGGGCCTTGGGGTCGTTCGGGCGCAGGGCCAGGCCGGTCTGGAGGCGTGGCAGGGCCTCTTCGATGCGGCGCTGGTCGAGAAGCTCGGAGGCGAGGTTGATCTGGGCGATCCAGGCGGCGGGATTACGCAGGGCGGTGGTCCGCCAGAGCGTCTCGCGGTCGCGGTACATCAGGGTCTGTCGCCAGGTGAGCGTTCCGAGCGTGGCCAGCAGCAGGGCGACGGCGATCGCAGCGAGCCAACGCGGGGCGCGCTGGCGGGTGAGCCAGGCCAGGCCCGCGCCGGCCAGGGCGATGGGTGCGAGGGAGGCGAGGTGCTGGAAGTGATCGGCGACGAAGGAGTAGCGGAAGGGATAGACGTCGAAGAAACCCAGGGCGGGCAAGAGCGTGCCGACGTAGAGCAGGGCGGCGGTTGCCGGGCCGCGGCCGATGCGGCGACGCAGCAGGAGCAGCGCGACAAGCGTCCCGAGCACGGCGGCGGGGAAGAGCCACTGGAGCGGGTCGGAGGCATCGGGCGACCAGCGGGGATAGATGAAGATCAGGTCGGCGGGCCAGACGAGCTTGCCCAGGTAGAACGCCACGGCTCGGCCGGCGATCAGGACGCGCTGGTAGAAGGTGAGGTTGAAGTCTTCGGGCAGCCAGGCGACGCCGACGTGGTGGCGTTCGAGCCAGGCGGTGACCAGGCCCATGGACACGCCCATCACGAACCAGGGGAGCATCGGCCAGAGGTCGCGCCAGGCGAGCCGGCCGCGCTTCCACCAGATCACCACGAGGATCGCGGCGGGGAGGGTGGCGACGGTGGTCTTGCTCAAGAGCGCCGCGGCGAAGAGCAGTGTGGCCCAGGCGTAGTGCCGCCAACGACCCGAGGGGAGAGCATCGCCGGTCAAGGGGTTGAATCGCAGATAGACCAGGGCCGAGGCGAGGTAGAAGACGGCGGCCAGGACGTTCTTACGCTCGGTGATCCAGGCGACGGACTCGACCTCGACCGGGTGCAGGGCGAAGATCGCCGCGGCGAGCAGGGCCCCGCGGCCCAGGCCCAGCCGGAGCAGCAGCAGGCCCAGCAGCGTGGCGCCCAGGACGTGCAGGAGCAGGTTCGTCAGGTGATAGCCCAGCGGGTGCAGGCCCCAGAGGTGGTACTCGAGCCAGAAGGTGGTGTGGACCAGGGGGTAGTACTGGGGGATGGAGGTGGGCTCGAGCCAGATGCGTGAGAGACCCTCGGCGGAGCGGAGCGTGAGGTTGTTGGTGACGTAGGCGTCGTCGTCCCAGATGTAGCCGGCGCGCAGGACGGGGAGATAGGCCGGCAGCGTGATCACGAGCAGGACCAGGGCCATGAGCCAGGGCCGAGGGCGATTCCAGTTCGACGCGGTGGGGTGCATGAAGGCGGTTGTCCGGGTGGATACGGGCGGTATGGCGGCGGGTCAGGCCAGGGGCAGCGTGCCGGCGGCGCAGGTGGTCTGGTCGTGGAAGGCCACGAGGTCCGCCAGCTCGGGCGACACGGCGTCGCGTCCGACCGTCTCGAGCAGCCGGCACGTCGCTTTGTCGCGGCAGGCCTGGTCGTAGCGGGCGAGCCAGCGGTCGAAGGCGGCCTGCGTGTCAGGCTCCTCACGCGGATGGCGGCCGGGGGGCAGGGGCTGGCCGCAGCGCCAGGGCTTGGGGGTCAGACGGGCGCGGAAACACTTCTGCGCCCGGCAGAGCCGGACGAAGGCGGGGTCGGCCCCGAGCGACTGCATCAGGGCGTGGGTCTGGTCGGCGCAGGGGTCGTACGCGCGGCCGACGCCCATGACGCGGAAGCCCGCGGCGGTCTCGTAGACTCGGTAGTCCGCCCCACTCCCGCCCGCGGGGGTTGTTTTCAGGGAGGCGAGGATGTTGTCGAGCGTGCTCTGGCGGAGCAGCTGAGCGCGGCGGGCGGCGCCAAAGAGCTTGGCGAAGAGGCCCGATGGCGGGGGCGGGGCGTCGACGTCGATGAACAGCAGGTCCGAGGTGTTGAGGATCAGGCTGCCGTAGCTGTTGCGGGTGACGACGGCGGACGCGCGACCGCCCCGGGAAGTGAGGGTGGGGAGTTCCTGGATGATCTCTTCACGCATCGGGCGCTGGCCGTAGTCGTAGCCGTGCTGGAGTTCGGCTCGGCCGCGGACGCGGTCGGCCAGGCGGGCGAGGCGTTCCTCGGCGACGCGCTGGGCGTCGGCCCTGTCCTGGCTGGACCAGCCCCAGGCGACGAGGTCGTACGTGCCGCCGCCGGGTTGGGGGATGGAACGGGAGGCTCGGGCCCAGTGACGGGGGATGTTCATGCCCGCTCTCCGAGAGGTGCGCGGGCCATCGTAGCATCGTCGCCGGGCGGGCGGAACCTCGGACGCGCGACGGAGCCGGCCGAGGGTGGCGATCAAAAAAAACCGCCGCGTGGGGTACGCGGCGGCTTGAAAAAGGAAGATCAGGATGAGTGCAGGGGGTTTGCCAGGGTTGGGGGGCCAGGTCCGGCCGACTAGGAACTGTCAATCACTCGACGGCTTCAGTGTGCGCAAGGGGTGCTGATCTCATTCGAATCGGTTGGGCCATGTTCGGCGGTCGTGACAAGCCAAGGGGAACATTCCGTTCCGTGACCCTGCTGGTCCCGTCTTGTTTGAGCTTGTCGCGGCCGCGGCCTCGGATCGAGGATCAGCCCCGGGTGAAGCAGAGCAATCCACAGATCGGCTTTGAGCTGGATCATGCCGGCAGCCCGCGCTACGGCTGGCAAACCCCACGATCACGATCTCTTGCTCTATCGATAGGTTCTCCTGGGTGAGTGGGTGATGGTCACGTTCACGGTCCGGGAGGGCTCGGTGAATCCCGCACTCCCCGGTCCCCGGAAGCGTCCCGGCCCCTGGAGGGGCCGGGCTTTTAAGGCGGTCCTCGTGACTCGTCCTCCGGCTGGGCCGGCATGGACACCGCGAGGCGCATTTCGGTCCAGAGCATGCCGTGGAGTAAGTGATGTTTACGCATGGGCAAGACCTCCTATCCAACTGCTCAAGGGGTCGCTGTGCACCTGGGTCTCGTGAATCTCCTGGCATCGGACGCAGAGCACGGCCTGCGGCCGGATGCGTAACTGATCGTGCTCGATGACGGCTCCGCAGTCGGCACACACGCCGAAAAGACCTTGCTGAGCCCGTCGCAGCGAGAGAGAGGCTTCCTGAACGTCTGCCGGATCCGGCTGCGACGATTCGATCGACCGATCCCGACGACCTGCGAACCTTCGGAGCATCAAACTCTCTCCCCTGTCCGGGCTGACCTGCGAGTCGTTTTCATCGGCCTTGGGGGGTCACGGCGATCCTCCA
>JADZET010000114.1 GCA_020850375.1 Phycisphaeraceae bacterium
ATTCCTTGGCGATGATCTTTTCGACGCACTCGGGGGTGATGGGCTCGACGTAGGTTCGGTCGGCGAACTGGGGGTCGGTCATGATGGTGGCGGGGTTGGAGTTGACCAGGACGACCTGGTACCCCTCTTCGCGCAAGGCTTTACAGGCCTGGGTGCCGGAGTAGTCAAACTCGCAGGCCTGGCCGATGACGATGGGACCGGAGCCGATGATCAGGATGGTGCGGATGTCGGTGCGTTTGGGCATGGGAGGGGTGGGAGGCAGCTTCCAGGGGGGAATTGGGGGCTACCGGAGTCAGTTCCGGGGGCTTCCGGGGGCTTGCGGGGGGGGCGCAAAATTTTGACGAGGATAACAGTTTAGGGGGGTGGGGGCAATGGCGTTGCAGGGGGTGCGGCGGGGCTTGCCGGGGGGGCATGGATGGCGTATACTCTTCGGTTCTTCCAAGTTTTAGAACCAGGGAGCAATCGCATGTTCGAGCCGCTCAAGGGTGAGGATATCGTGGCCAAGGCGGGTGGGCGGTTTAAGCTCACGGCGCTGATCCAGCACCGTGTGCGTGAGCTGATGGAGGGGGCGCGTCCGCTGATCGAGCGGGAGGGTCGCAGCGACCTGGAGCTGGCGATCGAGGAAGTGTCGCAGGGGAAGATCGCGCTGGAGCTGCCGGCGGCGGCGGGCGAAGAGGCCTGATTTCTCGACGGCCGAGGGGCCATGCGGTCATGGATGAACCTGTGGGCAAGGGATGGCCGACGTCCGGATGGTGAGGGTACGCGCGATGAGCAAACAGCCGGCGACAGTCGAAGGGCCCTGGAAGGACCGGAAGGTCGTGGTGGCGGTGACGGGGGGGATCGCGGCTTTTAAGGTGTGCACGGTGGTGAGCCGGCTGGCGCAGGCGGGGGCGCGGGTGCAGGTGCTGATGACGGAGGCGGCGACGAGGTTCGTCGGGCCGCTGACGTTCCAGAGTCTGTCGGGGCGGGCGGTGATCACGAGTATTTGGGAGGCGCAGGAGGCGCATGACTCGGAGCACGTGCAGGTGGCGCGGTGGGCGGATCTGGTGATTATCGCGCCTTGCACGGCGGACATGCTGGCGAAGCTGGCGGCGGGACTGACGGATGACGTGGTGAGCCTGATGGCGTGCGCGAAGCCGCAGAAGACCCCCCTGCTGCTGGCGCCGGCGATGAACGAGCAGATGTGGGTGAACCCGATCACGCAGCGGAACCTGGCGACGGTCAGGCAGGTTTTGGGTTATGCGACGGTCGGGCCGGAGGAGGGGTGGCAGGCGTGTCGGACGAGCGGGCCGGGGCGGATGAGCGAGCCGGAGGCGATCGTGGCGGCGGCGGAGAAGCTGATTCAGTAGGACGGTTCAATCCGGATCATTCAAGACAGTTCACCACGGAGGACACGGAGAGCACGGAGAAGACACGGAGGGAGGCATGATCGCCTGCTTCCGTCGATGTCATTTTTGTTACTTCTTCTGCTCTGTGTCTTCTCCGTGTTCTCCGTGCTCTCCGTGGTAAAACTCTTTGATTTCCGCTTTCCAGCCGAAGGATTGGCGGTTGTCGATGAGGCGCAGCCAGGTGGGGGTGACGTGGTAGAGGGTCTGCGCGCGGGCTAGGGCGAGGAGCTGGGGGTTGTCGCGGAGGAAGGTGAAGCGGGCGAGGTAACAGGACCAGGCGCGGTCGAAGGCTGGACCGGGGGCGAGGGGGCGGCAGGTGGCGTGGAGCTGGAGGCCGCGGAGGGTGGCGGGGGCGGCGTCGTCGGGGTGGTAGAGGGTCAGGGCGACGCGGGGGTGGCGGGCGAGGTGCTGGGCGTGGGCGGTGGCGGGGCTGGAGATGAAGTAGAGATTCAGATTCTCGTCGGGGGCGAACTGGATGTTGGCGGCGTGGGGGTGGCCGTGCTCGTCGGTGGTGGCGAGGGAGGCGGTGCGGCAGTGGGCGAGGAGGTCGCGGGCGAGTTGGAGGGGGCTGGGCGTGGTCATGCGGGTTCGTCGGGGACGAGGGGCGAGGAGGCGGGGAGGGATTCGTCGGCGGCGTGGGCCTGGTAGCGGACGCCGGCACGGCGGGCGAAGAAGTAGATGACGGTTGAGCCCAGGGCGAGGAGGAGGCCGCAGAGGACGAAGACGGGCTGGGTGCCGATGCGGTCGGCCAGTGCGCCGAAGCCGAGGGAGCCCAGGGGCAGGCCGACGAGGAAGCACATGACGAAGAAGCCGCTGACGCGGCCGCGGAGGTGGCGTGGGGTGGAGCTGAGGATGGCGGTGTTGACGCGGGCCATGGTGCCGACCCACATGCTGCCGGCGGCGGCGATCAGGAGCAGGGCGACTGGGAGCCGGCCGGCGACGCTGAGCAGGGCCTCGACGGCGCCGAGACAGGGGAGGGTGAGGTAGATGCGCCAGGGGGTGGGGCCGCGGCGGGAGCGTGCGGCGAGGAGGATGGCGCCGACGACGGCGCCGGCGCCGAAGGCGCTGAGGAAATAGGAATACTCTTTCTCGGCGCCGGCGAAGACTTCGCGGGAGAGGGCGGGCAGGAGGGTGAGGGTGGGTGAGCCCAGGACGCCGGTGAGCATGACGAGGGCGAGCATGACGAGGATGTCGGGGCGTCGGCGGATGTAGGACATGCCCTGGCGGAGGCTGCGCAGGGGTGGTTCGTGGGTGGAGGGGGAGGGGGCGGGGGTGAGGTTCATGACGGCCAGGGCGGCGACGACGGCGAGGAAGCTGACGGCGTTGAAGGTGAAGTTCCATCCGGCGCCGAGGGTGAGCAGGACCATGCCGCCGAGGGCTGGGCCGATGACGCGTGAGGAGTTGAACTGGAGGGAGTTGAGGGCGACGGCGTTGGTCAGTTCATGTCGGCCGACGAGTTCGGGGATGAGGGACTGGTTGGCGGGGAAGATGGCGACGTTGATCAGGCCCATGAAGAGGGAGGAGAGGATGATCTGCCAGACCTGGATGTTTCCGGACCAGTAGAGGAGGGCGAGGGCGAGGGCGATGACGGAGGCGAGGAGGTTGGCGACGCCCAGGAGCCATCGTCGGTCGAGGCGGTCGGCCAGAACGCCGGACATGGGGGTCAGCAGGGCTGGGGCGCCGAGGGCGAAGGCGTCGAGTCCGACCCAGAGCTTGCTGTGCCCGCTGAGCTCGTAGACGAGCCAGGAGCGTGCGGTGGTGTGCATCCAGGAGCCGATGTTGCTGACGAAGGAGCCGGCCCAGAAGAGGCGGTAGTTGCGGTGTCGGAGGGAGACGGCGGCGGAGGCGAGGCCGCGGAGGGGTAAGGTGAGGGGTCCGGAGAGGTCGAACATGCGGCCGACGGAGGAGGCGAGGCGCGTGCGCGGGGCGAGGGAATCGTCGGGGGATTCGTGGGGGATTTCAGGAGAGTACCCCCCGGCGGAGCCGGGGGCTGAACCATTTGGCGTGGGGGCGGGGTCGCTTCCGGGGGCGGGCGTGGTCATCACAGCTTCAGTCTATGGCGCAGGCGGTGCATGGCCTCTTCGACGTTGGGGCGGCTGTTGAAGGCGCTGATGCGGAAGTATCCCTCGCCGGCGGCGCCGAAGCCGCTGCCGGGGGTGCCGACGATGTGGGCTTGGCGGAGGAGCTTGTCGAAGAAATCCCAGCTTCCCCCGGAAGTGTCTGGGGTTTTCAGCCAGACGTAGGGGGCGTTCTCGCCGCCGTGGACGGTCAGGCCGAGGTCGGTGAGCGTCCAGTGGATGAGGCGGGCGTTTTGCATGTAGAAATCGACGGTCTGGCGGACCTGCTGGCGGCCGTCGGGGGAGTAGATGGCCTCGGCGCCGCGCTGGACGACGTAGGAGGCGCCGTTGAACTTGGTGGTCTGACGGCGGAGCCAGAGCTTGTGGAGCTCGACACGCGAGCCGTCGGCGGCGCGGCCGGTGAGGGTCTTGGGGACGACGGTCAGGCCGCAGCGGACACCGGTGAAGCCGGCGGTCTTGGAGAAGCTGCGGAACTCGACGGCGACGTCACGGGCCCCGGGAATCTCGTAGATGGAGTGGGGGATTTCGGGGTCGGTGATGAAGGCCTCGTAGGCGGCGTCGAAGAGGATCAGGGTGTCGTTGGCGCGGGCGTAGTCGACCCAGCGGCGGAGGGTGTCGCGGGAGGCGACGGAGCCGGTGGGGTTGTTGGGGTAGCAGAGGTAGACGATGTCGACGCGCTGCTTGGGAAGGTCGGGGGTGAAGTTGTTGTCGGCGGTGGCGGGGAGGTAGACCAGGCCTTCGAACTCGCCGGCGGGGGAGGCGGGGCCGGTGTTGCCGATCATGACGTTGGTGTCAACGTAGACGGGGTAGACGGGGTCGAGCACCGCGATGATATTCCCCCCCTGCTGCTGCCTTCCGGGGGCGAGGATGTCCAGGAAGTTGGCGGTGTCGCACTTGGAGCCGTCGGAGATGAAGACCTCGTCGGGTTGGATGTCGCAGCCGCGGGCTTGGAAGTCGAACTGGGCGACTTTTTCGCGCAGGAAATCGTAGCCCTGCTCGGGGCCGTAGCCCCGGAAGGTTTCGCGTGCGGCCATGTCGTCGACGGCCTGGTGCATGGCGGCGATGACGGCGGGGGCGAGGGGCTCGGTGACGTCGCCGATGCCGAGGCGGATAATCTTGGCCTGGGGGTTGTCCTTGGCGAAGGCGGCGACGCGGCGGCTGATCTCGGGGAAGAGATAGCCGGCCTTGAGCTTGAGGAAGTGATCGTTGATGCGGGGCATGAGCAGATCCGTGGGTTGTGAGGGAGGTGGGCGTGTGTGAGGGAGAAACAGGATAACACGGGGGCGGATTAGGAGTGATCTTAGGCGGGGTGGTCAGAGGCCGGCGAGCTCGAGGGCTTTTTCGACGGCGGGGTGGCGGGATTCGATGTCGTTGGCGGAGCGGCCGATGATGGTGGGCAGGACGCCGTGGGAGGCGTAGACGGCCAGGACGCGGAGGGCTTCTTCCGGGGAGCCCTGGAGGCGGGAGTAGCCGATGGTTCTGCACCAGCGGCCGAGGAGGAACTGGTTGAGGTCGCAGGGGCCAGTGCGTTCGAGCTGGTCGAGGGTGGGACTGCCCCACTTGTAGAGGTGGGCTTGGGCGAAGGACAGGCCGAGGGTGGTTTCGTTGAGGCCCTCGCCGCCGACGACCAGGCCGCGGTGGAGTTGGGCGACTTCGTCGATCAGGCGCGTCATGGCCTGGGTGGAGGTCTGGTTCTCGACGAGGCAGCGGTGGATGTTGCCGGTGACGAGGGTGACGTCGATGAAGACGGCGGCGAGGTCGAGGTCCGTCACGACGCCGTGGATGGCGCTGCCCAGGATGTGCCGCCAATAGGCGAGGCCGGGGTGGGTCTTGGTCATGGCGCAGCGGTGCTGGTTTTCGAGGCGGGCGGAGGGGCCCTCGGGGGGCGAGACAGGACCCTTGCCTTTGATCCAGGACCAGCCCTGGACTTGGCGGGTTTCGACGTCCTCGTAGAGGAAGTCGCGGAGGTGGGGGTGGAGGGGGTGAGTCGGGTCGGCTTCGAGGGCGTTGAAGTGGGGCATGACGCGGAAGCCCATGGACGCGCCCTTGCGGATGAAGGCCTGGGCGTCGGGGCTGGACGTGTACGTCGGGTAGTTCTGGTCGTAGGGGTCGGTGCGCCAGTGGCTGAGGTGGATGATGACCTTGCGGGGGTCGACGCGCTTGGACAAGGCGTCGAGGATGGCGGTGTCGGAGGGGCACCAGGAGACGGCGAGCTTGACCTGGTCGACCCATTCGGGGTGGGAGCGATCACGATTGGCGGGGAGCGAGGCGAGCCAGTGGCGGTATGAGGCGGCGGGGACGTGCCAGTCGCCCTGGTGGACGCTGATGCGCCAGGCGAGTCCGCCGGCGGCGCGGTTGTCGTCGAGTGGGCCGTAGGCTTCGGTCTCGAAGGAGAGGGATTGGTCGGGGTGGACGCTCAGGGCCTTGTAGATGCCCTGGGCGTCGTGGGTCTGGATGCTGAAGCCTTCGTCCTGGCCCTGGAGGATGGCCAGGCCGGCCTCCCAGTACTGGGGCCAGGCCCAGCGGAAGTTGTGCAGGAGCGGGTCGGCGAGTTTGAGGCGCGCGCCCTGGAAGAAGGGGGCGACGAGGTCGAGGTCGGGGGCGATCCCCCCTACCGACCAGCGGATGGAGCGCAGGGCGGCGCGGTGGGACATGCCCGAGGGCTCGATGAGCAGGTCGCCGGTGTCGGGGTCCTCGGAGCAGGTGACGACGGCGATGCCGTCCCAGACCTCGATGAGGAACTGGGCGCGGGTGGGCGAGAGAAGCTTGCAGGCGGCGCGGCCCCAGTAGCGGTCGGTGAGGTCGACGGGTTGGTGGCCGCGGAAGGCGAGTTGGAGCGGCGAGGTCGGCGGGTCGGTGGTCGGAGGTGCGAGGTAGGCGCGTCCGGTGGCGAGATTGGTCAGGCTCACCAAAGCGCCACGGACAAGCTGGGCTTCGAGGGTTTTGGAGCGAATGATCAGACGATCGTCTTGAACATGGAGCATGTTGGAAGACCCCAGGTGGGTGTGTAGAGCATATCCGATTGTGTGGGCTGCAATTGTGAGTCTATCGGCGCGACTTTCGGAACGATCACATTAACGAAAGCCTGTTTGACATTTTCGTACATCTATCGGACAATATGGGCGATCGATATGGTCTACGGGGAGATCAAATCGTAACCCAGAGGCATGCCTATGAACATGACTTCATCACTAGCGGAACACGGCGACCATCCCAATCAGGAGCAGAGACTCGACACCATCTGCGAACTTGTCCGCATGGGCGGACGGATCCGTGTGGCGGACCTGTCGCGGCGATTCGGGGTGTCGGAGGTGACGATCCGGCGCGATCTGCAGACGCTCGAGAACGCGGGTCGGCTGGTGCGGACGCGTGGCGGAGCGGCGGCGGTTGGATCACGAGCGCTGCCGGGGATCGGGTGGGGGACGAGCGAAACAGCGACGTTGGCGCAGCGTGGGCTGATGGCCATTGCGTCGACGATGGCGGGGCAGGGCGAGGGCGTCGAGGGCGACCCGGATGAGCCGAGCTTCAGCGACCGGCTGTGGCAGGCACGCGCGGCCAAGGAAGCGATCGGGCACGCGGCGGCGGAGCTGCTTCGGCCGGGTGACAGCATCATCCTCGACACGGGCTCGACGCCGTTCGTGGCGGCCAAGCACCTGCACAACCTTCAGCGACTTACGGTCGTGACCAATTCGATCGCGGTGATCCTGGAGCTGGTGGACGCCCCGGGGATCGAGGTGCTGGCCCTGGGGGGCGTGCTGGACCGGCGAGGGATGGAGTTTACCGGAGCGTCGGTGTCGGCCCAGCTCGAGGGGCTGCGTGTGCGGCTGGCGTTCCTGGGTGCGGACGGTCTGAGCGTCGAGCGTGGGGCGCAGGCGTCGAGCGCGGCGGTGGTGCAGAACGCGGGGCTGATCGCCAGCCACGCCCAGGAGGTTGTGGTGCTGGCGGACGCGTCGAAACTGGGGCAGGACGCCTTCGGTTCGTACCTGACGACCGAACGCATCCACACGCTGATCACGGCTGGGCCTTGGAGCGAGCGGGCGGAGGAAGAGACGCGGCAGCTCCGCGAGCATGGGGTCCGCGTCATACGGGCTGATGAATCGGATAAACTGTCGGCCCGAGTTTGACCCGCGGAAGCCCCCCGGTACCGCCGGAAGCACGGAAGCCACGCAAGTGATTGCGAAGGTTTTTCACTCTACATCCCACCCCCCACGCCTGGAGTTGTTGGACATGACTGGCAGAGAGATTCGACTGGGCCGGCTGCTGGCCGGCGGCAAGACCGTGGTTGTCGCTGTGGATCACGGTGAGTTCGATGGGCCGATCCCGATGCTCGAGGACGTGCCGGGGGTGGTGGCGAAGATCAACCCGATCGTGGACGCGGTGCTGCTGTCGCCGGGGATGCTGCCGCACTGCGGGAGGTCGTTCGCGTTCAAGGGGGCGCCGATGCCGATCGTGCGGTTGAACTGGGCGACGACGTACTGCTTCGGGTGGAAGTATCAGGAAGGCGAGACGGTGTCGGCGGCGTCGCCGCGGGCGATGATGGAGGCGGGGACGGAGGCGGTGCTGGTGAGCCTGTCGCTGCGGACCGGGTCGGAGAAGCGTGACGCGAAGAACGTGAGGATCTACGCCAGGCTGGTGGAAGAGGCGAAGAAGTGCGGTCTGGCGGTGGTGGGCGAGTACTTCCCGGCCCGGGGGGAGCACGTGACGGGGCGGGAGCAGTTCGAGGAGATCAAGGTGGGCTGCCGCATCATCGCGGAGCTTGGGGCGGACACGGTCAAGACGTTTCACACGGAGAACTTCCCGGAGGTGGTGGCGGGATGCCCGGTGCCGATCTGGGGGCTGGGCGCCAGCCGGCTGCCGAAGATGGTCGAGGCGCTGAGCCTGGCGAAGAAGGAGATGGACGAGGGGGCGCAGGGGGTGGTGTTCGGTCGCAACGCGTTCAGTTGGCCGGAGTCGACGAAGTTCCAGGCGGCGCTGGTGGGGGTGGTGCGGGACGGGCTGACGCCGGCGGCGGCGTTGGCGAAGCAGGGATTGAAGTAGTCAAGGCAGTTAACCACGGAGAGCACGGAGGACACGGAGGAGGAAAGGCAGAGGAAGGCATTTGAGTGAGTTGTTTGGGCTCCGTGTCTTCTCCGTGAACTCCGTGTTCTCCGTGGTGAAAAAAGGATTTTGTTCGTTTCGTCAGGACCAACGTCATGGCGTACAAGAATCCGGCGTTCAAGAGCGACAAGCGCATCCGGCTGGGGATCTGGGGGCTGGGGCGGGGGATGAGCTTCTACAAGTCGTGCGAGGCGATGGGCTTCGACGTGGTGGCGGGGTGCGACTACAACGCGCACATGCGGGAGGGCTTTCTCAAGGCCAACCCCGGGGCGTTCGTGACGGAGGATGACAGGGCGTTCCTGGCGCATGACTTCGACGCGGTGCTGCTGGCGACGTTCTGCCCGGCGCACGCGGGGGACGCGATCCGGGCGCTCGAGGCGGGCAAGCATGTGCTGAGCGAGGTGACGAGCTTCCACACGATGGCGGAGGGGGTTCGGCTGGTCGAGGCGGTGGAGAAGAGCGGGAAGGTTTACAACCTGGCAGAGAACTATCCCTTTAGCGCGCCGAACATGTGGCTGGCGGCGAAGTGGAGGCAGGGGCTGTTCGGGGAGCTGATGTACGCGGAGTACTCGTACATCCACGAGATCCGGTCGTTGCAGTACACGTACATCGACGGGGTTCCGATCGAGCCGGGGTGGACGGTGCACAACTGGCGGAGCTGGATCAACGGTCACTACTACAACACGCACTCGCTGGGGCCGGTGATGATCATCACGGGGCTGAGGCCGGTGCGGGTGACGTCGCTGGCGGCGGAGCAGAAGCTGCCGGGGTACATCGTCAGCGGTCGGGGGACGAACTGGGGGGTGCCGTGCCCGACGCTGATCAAGATGTCCAACGGGTCGCTGGTGCGGAACATCATGGGGGCGATGACGGACGACACGAACGTTCAGCGG
The DNA here is from genome assembly GCA_020850375.1 of Phycisphaeraceae bacterium. The sequence goes on from JADZET010000114.1 coordinate 9,457, forward strand.
CTGTGGGGGACGAAGGGTTCGTCGGAGATGCAGTGGGATTACCTGAAGCTGCGTCTGGGCGGGGGCGGTGAGACGCCGAAGCTGACGGTCAAGCCGGACTGGCCGGACGCGGAGCTGGCGGAGCTGGCGCGGAGCACGGGGCACGGGGGCGGGGACTTCTGGGTGCTGTACTACTTCGCGCGGCAGATCCTGACGGGTGAGCCGGCGCCGTTTGATATCTACACGGCGGCGGACTGCACGATCCAGGGGATCCTGGGGTATCGGTCGGCGA
>JADZET010000115.1 GCA_020850375.1 Phycisphaeraceae bacterium
ACGACGACCGCTGGCGGATCGTCTACCTCGCCCTGCACCTCTCAGCCGTCCATGAGGCGATCCAGCGCGGCGTCGACGTCCGTGGCTACATGCACTGGAGCCTGATGGACAACTACGAATGGGGCTCCTTCGTCCCCCGCTTCGGCCTCGTCGAGGTCGACTTCAACACTTACCAGCGAACGCCACGCCCCAGCGCCTCGTTCTTCCGCGACATCATCCAGGCCAACGCCCTGACGCCCGACCTGATCCGCAAGTACCTACACGAGCTGCCGACGCTCAATCGCTAGTTCAGCTGCAGCGAGACGATCGAATCATCCGAAGATCTTCAAGAAAAGTCATGACGCCTCGGCCTGGAGCCGGGCGCGTCTGCTGCTAATATTGCCTGTCTCTCGAAAGAGCGAAATCCCTTACAGGCTAGTCCCCACGGCCGTGGGCGCAAGTATATGGACCTTACCCCCGCTTCAGTCGAATCACCCGCCGCGGATACTCCCGGCGGCGTCCGACCCTCCCCGGTCACGGGCAGGCTGGCCGTCGACCTGGCCCGGCCGCTTCGCCGCGACATCCGCTTGATGCGGATGCAGCTCAGCCGCGTCATCCGCCGCCACGGCGGAGTGGGTCTCTATGAACTCCTTCGCCGCGTCTGCGATCTGGCCCAGCGGAGCGACGGCGCCTGGGAAACGCTCCGCGCTGAGTTGACCCAACTCCCCGACACCGAGCTCGGAGAGCTCGCCCGCGCCCTGATGGCCGAGCTGGACGTCTGGAACCTCGCCGAGGACCGCCACCGTGTCCGCATCCTCCGCCGCCGCGAGATGCGCCGCGGCGAAGCCGCCCGTCCCGAGTCCATCGCCGCCGCCGTGCAGTCCCTTCGCCAGCACGGCCTCTCTCCCGCCGACGTCCAGCGCATCCTCGCCCGGCTCGACATCGAGCTCGTCCTGACCGCCCATCCCACTGAGGCCAAGCGGCGCACCATCCGTCGTTCCCTCGGCCGCTTGCGTCGCGACCTGATGGCCCTCGACCAGCCTGGCCTGCTCCCGCGTCAGCGCCGCCAACTCCTCCGTGACATGCTCGGCGACCTGGCCACCCTCTGGGAGACCGAGACGCTCCTGCCCCGTCGTCCCAGCGTCTTGGACGAGGTCCGCCGCGGCCTGCACGTCTTCGATCCCTTGTGGGAGGTCACACCCCGCCTCTTCCGCCAGGCCCGCGAGGCCCTGCACGCCGTCTACCCCGAGCAGTCGATCCCCCTCGGCCGCCTTGTCCGTTTCGGCTCCTGGATCGGCGGCGACCGCGACGGCAATCCCTTCGTCACCGCCGAGGTCACCCAGACCACCCTCACCCGCATGCGCGACGCGGCCATGACCAAGCACCTGGCCGCCTGTCAGGAGCTTCAGGCGCGTTGCAGCATCTCCCGCCGCCGCCACGGCGTCAGCCAGGCCCTCCTGCGCAGCCTCGACCGCTACACCACCCGCTGGGCCGAGCTCGCCGCCCGCGTCGCGGTCATGCACCCCGATGAGATCTACCGCCAGTGGCTCACCGCCGTGACCTTCCGCCTCGAAAAGACCGCCGCCGCCCAGGCCGGCGAGTCCTCCCCCGAGGGCGCCTACCCGTCCGCCCGTGAGCTGGCCGCCGACGTCGAGCTCCTCGCCCAGAGCCTCCGCCACAACGGCCACGAGGAGCTCGCCGACGGCTGCGTCCAGGACTGGCTCGACCGCATCGAGGTCTTCGGCTTCCACTTCGCCCGCCTGGACATCCGCGAGGACGCCCGCGCCGTCCGCGAGGCCGTCGGCGAGGTCCTGCGCCTGATGGGCCGTTGCGACGACCTGGCCGCCCTCGACGAAGAGGCCAAGCTCGCCGTCCTGAGCGAGCCCATCCCCTCCGAGGCCGCCGGCAAGCTCAAACTCGACGCGCTGACCGGTCCCTCGCGCGACCTGGTCGAAGTCTTCCGCCATCTCCAGGACGCCGGCCGCGACTTCGGCCAGGCCGCCCTGGGCGTGACCATCGCCAGCATGACCCACCATGCCAGCGACGTCCTGGCCATGCTCTGGCTCCAGCGCCTCGGCGCCGCCATCTGCTCCTGGACCCAGCCCGAGGGCCACGACCAGGTCCTCCTGCCCGTCGTCCCGCTCTTCGAGACCATCGACGACCTCCGCCGCGCCGGCCCGATGATGCAGGACCTCCTGGCCTGCCCCTCCTACCGCGCCCATGTCCAGCGGCACGGCCGCCTCCAGATGGTCATGGTCGGCTACTCCGACAGCACCAAGGACGGCGGCTACCTCTCCGCCAACTGGAGCCTCTACCAGGCCCAGGACCAGGTCACCCGCATCGCCGAGCGTGCCGGTGTCTCCGTTGTCTTCTTCCACGGCCGAGGCGGCGCTCTCGGCCGCGGCGGCGGCCCCGCGGCGCAAGGCATCCTCTCGCTCCCCCCGCACTCCGTGCAGGGCCGCATCCGCATCACCGAGCAGGGCGAGGTCCTCGCCGAGCGCTACGACGACCCTGAGATCGCCCTTCGCCACCTCGAGCAGATGGTCTGGGCCACGCTCCTGGTCGACGTCGTCGGCGCCAAGCAGCCGCCCCCCGAGTGGGCCGCGTTGCTCGACGAAGCCGCCTCCGCCTCCTACGCCGCTTATCGCCAGCTCGTCGAGGACCCCGGCTTCGTCAGCTACTTCGAGCAGGCCACCCCCATCGCCGGCATCGAGGGCCTGCCCATCGCCTCGCGCCCCAGTCGTCGCCACACGCAGCGCACCATCGCCGACCTCCGCGCCATCCCCTACACCTTCGCCTGGACCCAGAGCCGTCAGGTCATTACCGCCTTCTACGGCCTGGGCGCCGCGCTCGATCCATTGCTCTCCTCCAAGCTCGACCTGCTCCGCCAGATGTACCGCCAGTGGCCCTTCTTCAAGGCCGTCATCGACAACGCCGAGCTCGCCGTCGCCAAGTGCGAGCCGACCCTCGCCGCCGAGTATGCCCAGCTCGTCGAGGACCGCGACGCCTCATCCCGGATCTACGGCCTGATCCAGTCCGAGCTCTCCCGCACACGCGCCGCCGTCCTGGCTGTCACCGGCCGGGCCCAACTCCTTGACGCTGTGCCCTGGCTTCAGCAGTCCATCGCTGTCCGCAACCCCTACGTCGCCGCGATGAACCTCATCCAGGTCGAGCTCCTGCGCCGTCGCCGGGCCGTCCTGGCCGAGTCGCTCGGCGGGCAAGACCCCCCAGCCGCCTGGCCCCAGCTCGACCGCATCACCGAGCTCCTGCGCCTCTCGATCCAGGCCGTCGCCGCCGGCGTCCGCACCACCGGTTAATCGCTACTTCCTGATGTTCCCTCCCGCGGAGCCCGCCCGATGGACCTGCCCATGCCGCGTCTGGCCTTCGACCAGATGCCCCCAGCCCTCAAGGTGCGGGTCTTCGACGTCGACTACATCCGCTTCCGCGAGCCCGATGGCGGCCTGCTCTACGTCACCCGCTACGGCTGGCCGCTGCTTGAGCACCTCCTGCCGCGCGTCTGGTTTCGCCAGGAAGCCTTCGCCACGCTGGGTCATAAGCTTCCGGGGGGCACCGGCTCGGTCTACTACATCCGGACCGAGTCCCCCATGAGCCGGCCCGTCGACCTGGTCGTCAAGTTCTCCCGTGTCGCCCAGGAAGTCCCGCTCATGATCGAGTCGACCTTCCCCGGCGAGGTCCCCACCGAGGCCGCTGAGAACGCCCGCTTCAACAGCCCCTTCGAGGAATTCTGCCTCCTGATGGACCTGCGGCGCGGCGGCATGCTCGCCCGCTTCCTCGACCCGCCCGATCAGATGCCCGACGATCGCCTGGCCCTGCGTCGTCCCATCCTGATGCGCACCAAGCGCCCCCTCGCCATCTACTGCCCCCCCAATGAGTATCCCCTCTGGCGGCTCGGTCGCAGCGAGTCCCGCTTCATCGCCCACGCCAGCCTCCTCGACGAGTACAAGCGCCACGACCCGCAGGCCGCCAAGGTCGACCTGGACATCCACCGCGACTACGTCACTCTCTTCGCCTTTGTCCAGGGCGTCGACGCCGAGACTGTCTGCCGGCAGGGGGGCATGACCGACCTGGAACTGACGATGCTCACCCGCCGCGTCACCGACGAGTTGGCCGTCCGCGGCTACCGCGTCCTGGACAACAAGCCCCGCCACTTCATCCTCCGACCGCGCCGCCGCGACGGCCGGCTCCTCGTCCGCCACGGCCGACTCATCTACGCCCTGGTCGACTTCGAGCTCCTCCAACGCACCGAGACCTACCTCGACCGCATCCAGCACGGCGACCCGCGCCTCACCACCACCTGACCCGGTCTTTCCCTTCGTCCGAACATCGTCCAACTCGCTTACAATCTCCCGCATGGCAAGACCCAGTTCAGCCGTGGAGGGCCGCTGGTCCGCCAGCCTCCGCGCCGTGGTGATGCTCACGCTCCTGGTCGTCTCGCTGGCCATGGCCGTCTGGATCAGCGAGCTCCGCCGCCCCGGCCCGCCGCTGACCCTCACTCCCCAGATGCACGGCCCGCTGACCCTGAGCACCCCCGACGGCTGGACCACCGCTCCGTCCGACGTCCCCCCCGCCCTGCTCCGGGACGCCACCGTCCTGCGCCGCCCCGACAGCGACCAGGAGCTCTTGATCGCCCGCCTCCCCGACGCCCCTCCACGCTCCCCCCTGCGGGCCCTCGACGAGGCCTACCTCCTGCTCGTCCATTCCCCCGACCCCCACGACGAGTCCCCCGCCCCAGTCGCCCGTTTCCGCATCGGACCGATCCTCGGCGCCCAGCGCCTGAGCCTCGACGCCGACGACCGGGGCAACCCCCGCAAGCAACTCCTGGCCGTCCTGACCCTCGCCGGCCGCCAGTACTGGGTCCTGCGCCTCTCCGGCTCCCTGCTCGCCGACCCCAACGACCCCCAGGCCGTTAACCGCGAACTCGTCTTCGACCGCCGGCTCTTCGAGAGCATCCTCGAGTCCGTCTCGCTCGCCAACCTGCGCCCCGCCGGCCAAGCCGACTTCCACGCCCTCGGACTCGATCCCGCCTCGATCGAGGGCTACGACTTCTGGATCGACCCCGCCCAGCTCCCCGACGCGCCCCTGATCGTCCTGCCCACCCAGGGCCACGCCTACCTCCAGACCCTCCGGCTCCGCGCCGAGGTCGGCTGCCTCCCCGACGACCCACGCGACCCCCTCTCCCCGCCCCAGCTCATGGCCCGCCGCTTCGAGGCCATGTTCGGCCGACTGCCCGATCGCTCGCAACTGGCCGTCGATTCCCTCCAGGACATGCCCGTCCTCCGCATGCACCTGGGCGTCGATCCCGCCACCGGGTTCTTCCGGGAGCTCTGGTGCCTGCGTCCGACCGCCACGACCGCGCTCCTCGCCGAGATCGCCGCCGAGGGCCCTCCCCAGGTCGGCCAGGAACTCGTCGCCCTCCTCCTTGAGTTCCGACGGATGCAGTACCCCCAGGCCTCGCCTGGCCACGACGCGAATCCCGACCAGCAGCTCTCCGACATGCTCGACCGCGGCCGCCGGATCGTCGCCGGCCAGATCCGGCTCGCCCCGTCGCTGGCCGACCCCCAGCCCCAGGCCCACCTGCTCGTCCACGACCACTGGCCCGTGGCCTGGGAGCTCTCCCGCCACCGCCTCGCCGCCGATCCCGACGACAAGACCCTCCACTGGGACGCCGCCGGCATGTTCGGCACCATCCTCCGCTATCGCATCACCGCCGATATGGCCCCCGACGGATCGAGCTTCACCCAGCAGTCGCTCCTGAGCTCACAATCCCCCGACGACCAGCCCCCACGCCTGAGCCAGACTTTCATGGCCCTGCGCGACGGCGTCCTGACCTACGCCTCGGGCCAGCCCGGCCAGGAGCAACCCGACGCCGCATCCTGGCGCATCCCCGCACCCGATCCCCTGGTCATCCCCCTGATCGACACCGCCTGGCCACTCGAAGAACTCTCCAAGCAGAACGCCCCCGCCCTGGCCTGGATGAGCCTCGGCTTCCTCCGTCCCGCGCCCTGCCGCGTCCACCTCGTCCCCGCCGACACGTCCTCCCACGGCCAGCCCGTCCTGGTCGCCCGCCCCCTCATGGCCATGGACCCCGCCCTGATGCTGCTTGACTCCCAGGGGCGCGCTGTCCGATACCAATGGCTGTGGGACTCGGCCGACCCGGGCATGACCAACCGCAGGTACACCACCTCCAGGGTCACCCTGCAGGCCCTTCTGGACGCTTTCCCCCAGGCCGGCCCCGCCATCGAACAGACCCAAGAGGAGATCACTCATGAACCGTAATTATCTTTTCTTCATCCGCCGCCCCGCACGACTCACCCGCGCCGGCCTGCTCCTGGCCAGCCTCTTCCTCGCACTGGGCCAGTACCACGCCCAGCAGCCCGCACCCGCCAAGGCCAACAATGCCCCCGCCGACCCCGCCTCCGTCGACGACAGCATCCTCGCCGAGGAACGCTGGCAGGAGCAGGCCCACGGCCTATCTCTAAGGCCCCCCCTCGGTGCCAAGCTCCAGCAGTCCAACAGCGCCGACGCCCTGGTCGTCATCGCAGGCCCCGACGGCTACTCCATCGAGCTCTACTACCGACAGATCAAGCCCGGCGAACAGATCGCACCCTACGTCACCTCCGACGCCGACAACCCCCGATCCTCCCAGCTCAACACCGTCAGCAGCGACACCGTCCAGCTCGACATCCAGGCCGTCGAGCAGATGGCACTCCACCAGGTCTCGACCGCCCACCCCGACGCCGTCCAGATCGATCGCGGCAAGTTCACCGTCGGCGACGACCCCGGCTCACTCCTCTACTTCCGACTCGTCAACCAGGACCGCAGCCCCTGGGTCCTCGGCCACGCCTACCTCCTGCTCGACCCCCAGACCTTCGTCATGCTCCGCATGCTTGCCCCCGAGACCAAGTTCAAGCAGGTCCGACCCGTCTTCGAGGCCGTCGCCCGCAGCATCGCCGTCGAGGACCCCGCCCTCCGCGACCGCATCCGCAAACAGCAGGTCCAGCAGGGCGCCGACTGGATGCAGTCCGTCACCCCCGACCGCATCGCCAAGTCCCTCCTCCCCGAGCAGTGGTTCCGCATGCTCCACGACGGCAAGGACGTCGGCTACCTCCGCATCAACCAGCGCCCCGGCAAACGACTGAGCTTCGACGGCGTCGAGGTCCAGATCCAGTCCCGCGTCGAGATCGACCGGCAGACCATCGACACCCTCAGCACCATGTTCCTCTCGACCGCCCGGGACTACGAGGACTGGTCCACCAAGACCACCGTCCGTCCCCTCACCCCCCCGGCCGCCCCCAAGGGCAACGCCCCTCCCGCCCCCGAATCCATCTCCGCCGCCGAGACCGGCGTCCGCACCAAGGGCGGCATCACCGTCACCCGCCAGAACGTCACCGGAACCAACAAATACACCTGGGACGTCCCCCCCGAGGGCTACCTCCCCCAGGTCCTCGTCCACCTCATGCCCGCGCTGCTGCCCCGTGACAAGCCCGCCACCATGGGCTTCTACGCCTACTACCCCGCCAGCGGAGAGATCACCTACCGCACCGTCGAGGTGCAGCCCACCGGCAAGGGCGGCATCCAGCTCGTCTCGCAGCCCAGCCCCAGCGTCCGGAACGAGTCCGCCGAGTTCGACGCCGCCGGCCGACTGCTCAAACGCGACATGCCCGAGGGCGGAACCGTCATCCCCGCCACCCGCCAGCAGATCGCCGCCATCTGGAAGGGCAAACTCCCCGCCTCCTCCGCCCCATTCGTCGCCCCCGGAAGCGCCTTGGCCCAATAACCCCCCACGGACAAGATCACCGCGACGCCGGCGCCGGCAGCTCCCACAACGGGCACGGCCGACCCTCGCTCGTCAGGTACAGAGTCCGCCCGTCCAGCCCATAGCAGATCGCCTCGCCCTGATGCAGCAGCGGCGCCGGCACCAGCTCCGCCTTGCCCGCCAGCGCCTGCGCCCACGTCCGCCCCGGCTCGCGCGCGAACTCGAACACCCCCAGGTAATTCCGCACCGCCGCGTGCACCCCATCCCGCGAGAAATCCATCGCCGTCGGCACACCGTACCGAACCTCACCCACGTATCGCGCCACCAGCGGACCCGCCGTTTCCTCCGGCCTCGTGCTCGGCCGCGTCGCCGCCGTCGATTCCGGGGGCGCCGGCGGGAAGTCCGGCAGCTCCACCCGATAAAGGCGCGGCAACTGATCATCCTTCGGCCGCGGATGAAACCGCGTCTTGCTCAGGATGCAGACGACATTCTCCCCCGCGTCATACGCCAGCGACTCGGCGTCGTGCGGCCCATCCTCATACGTCACGTCATACCGTGCGATCACCCCCGCCGGCGCATCCCGCGGCGGCAGCGCCGGCGGGGGAGGCAGGACTGGCTCTTCAATCAGGTACAGCGTCACACACGCCCGAGCCCGGCCGTTGTCCCCGATGTCCCCGATCAAGAGGTAATCCCGCCCCTCACGCGAGAAGCTCGCGATGTCCTCCCAGTCCACGTTCGACACCGCCGACTGCCCCCGCCTCGCCGGCGGCGGGTGCATCCGTGTCTGCCGCGTCGCCTGCGGCGCGTACGTCCCCCGCACGCGTCCCTGAAGATCCACCAGGTACAGCCGCGCGCTGCCCGAGTCGTTGTGTGTCCAGAGCAACCCCGGATTGGCGCTGCTCGCCGCCAGCCCGCTGCTCTCGTTGAGGCTCGAATCCTGCACGTCGGGCAACCGCCGAGGTCCGGGCCGCGTCGGCGGCGCCGCCGAGCACGCCGCGGTGAAAACCGCCAGCACCGACAGCAGCGACAGCAACCGCATCATCCGCCCCATGGACCGCTCCCTCTCACCCCTGCGGCGGCGAGAACAATTCCGGCTGATCCTCCTCCTCCGCCAGCCGCGGCGGAAGCCGCAGCCCCAGGTGCTCCGCCGCCGCGTGCGTGAGCTGCCGCCCCCGCCGCGTCCGCGCCAGGAAACCGATCTGGAGCAGATACGGCTCGACCACGTCCTCCAGCGTCGCCGCGTCCTCGCTCAGCGTCGCCGCCACCGCCTCGAGACCCACCGGCCCGCCCTGATAGACGTTGGCGATCACCCCCAGGTACTTGCGATCCAGCTCATCGAGCCCCAGCGCGTCCACCCCCTCGAGCCGCAGCGCGATGTCCGTCAGGTCCGGGTCCAACTGCCCGTCCCCGCGCACCTGCGCGAAGTCCCGCACCCGCCGCAACAGCCGATTCGCGATCCGCGGCGTCCCCCGCGACCGCCGCGCGATCATCTCAAGCGACGCTTCACGCGCGTGGCTCCCCGCCGCCGCCCGCGGGATCCTCATCACCTCCGCGCTGCGCCCGAGGATCTTGAGCAAATCCTCCGTCCCATAGAAATCCAGATTGTGCGTGATCCCGAACCGCGACCGCAGCGGACCCGTGATCAGCCCCGCCCGCGTCGTCGCCCCGATCAACGTGAACGGCCGCAGCGGCATCGTGATCGTCCGCGCGTGCATCCCCGAGTCCACCGTCACGTCGATCTTGAAGTCCTCCATCGCCGGGTAGATGTACTCCTCCACCACCGCCGGCAGCCTGTGGATCTCGTCGATGAACAGCACGTCCCCGTCCCCCAGGTTCGTCAGCGTCCCGACCAGGTCCCCCGGCCGCGACAACGCCGGCCCGCTGGTCACCACCAGCCTCGCCGACATCTCCCCCGCGATGATGTGCGCCAGCGTCGTCTTGCCCAACCCCGGCGGACCGTGCAGCAGCACGTGCTCCATCGGCTCATGACGCTGCCGCACCGCCGCCAGCGTGATCGAGAGCTTCTCGATCAGCTTGGCCTGACCCACGTATTCGCTCAGCCGCGCCGGCCTCAGCGAGACGCTCAGCATCTCGTCACGTGTGTCCGAGGCCTGGGGAGAGATGATCCGCTCTTTGGCCATGCGCGTATTGTATGGAATAGCCCCCCGGAACGTTCACGCCGCGCCCCTTCACGCCCCGACGTTCAGCTCCGGCCCCACCAGATCGTCATACGTCTCCCGCCGCCGGATCAAGGTCGCCTTCACCCCGCTGACGAGGACCTCCGCCGGCCGCGGCATCGCGTTGTAGTTGCTCGCCATGACCATCCCATACGCCCCAGCCGTGTACACTGCCAACAAATCCCCCCGCGCCATCGGCGGCAGCATCCGGTCCTTCGCCAGATAGTCGCTGCTCTCGCAGATCGGCCCCACCACGTCCGCCCTCTCGAGCCCCGGAAGGTCCATCTCCGCCTTGCGCTCCTTGGGCTCATGGTTCGGCGCCACGTTCGTCGGCCACACAAAATGGAACGCGTCGTACATCGCCGGCCGGATCAGATGATGCATCCCCGTGTCGACGATGATGAACTTCTTCGACCCGCCCATCTTCACGTACTGCACGCGCGTCAAGAGCATCCCCGCGTTGGCCGCGATCGTCCGCCCCGGCTCGAGGATGATCTTCCCCCCCGCCTGCTTGAACGGCAGCAGCAGCGGCACGATCTTCGCCGCGTAATCCGCCGCCACCGGTGACTGGTCCGACTGGTAGTTGGCCCCGAACCCGCCCCCGATGTCCAGCATGCTGACCGTGTAACCCGCTTGCTTGAGATCCTTGATCAGCCCCAGCGCCTTCTCGATCGCCTGCACGTAAGGCTCGACCGTCAGCACCGGCGATCCGATGTGCAGATGGATCGCGCAAAGCTCCAGGTTCGAGTCCTTGCCGAACGTCTCAAAAAACCGTCGCGCCCGCTCGATGTCCACGCCGAACTTCGTCTCTTTCTTGCCTGTGGTGGTCTTGACGTGCGTCTTGGGGTCCACGTCCGGGTTGACACGCAGCGCCGCCCTGGCCCTGGCGTTCATCGCCTTGGCGATCGACGCGATGTTCTTGAACTCCGCCTCCGACTCGATGTTGAAGTACCCGATCCCCGCCTCGAGCGCCTGGCGGATCTCCGCGTCCGTCTTGCCCACCCCCGCGTAGACGACCTTGTCCATCTCCGCCTTGGCCAGCCTCGCCCGGTGCAGCTCGCCCCCGCTGACCACGTCCATCCCCGCCCCGCGCTCCGCCAGCACCCTGCACAGGTGCACGTTCCCGCAGCTCTTGATCGAGTAGCAGATCACCGGCTCGAGCGCCGCGAATGCCTGCGCGATCCGGTCATAGTGATCCTCGAACGTCCGCCGCGAGTACACATACAACGGCGTCCCGAACCGATTCGCCAGCTCGTCGAGGTCGACCTGCTCGCAGTGAAGCTGCCCGTTCTTGTATTGAAAATCGTCCATGGGATTGAATTCCAGGTGTGGTAGGGGGGGCAGAGATCTTACGCCGCCCGTTGCCCCCCGTCACGGACCCTTCAGCCTCAGCGTCTCCCGCAGCGGTGAATCTCCCGGCAGGATATCCCGCACGATCTGTTCGATCGCCTGCCGCTGCCCCGGCCAGAGGAACGCCCGATCCGTCATGTCCCGCCGCACCCACCGGAACCCGTCGTGTGCCCCGTCGATCATGGGGGTAGCAGCGGGGGGGACGTGCACCGCAAACCCCGGGCAGAGCATCACCTCATCCTGTTCCGCCAGGAAGAACCCGTTGAGCGACTCGAGCTGCCAGAACCCCAGCGTGTCGCGCCCGACCTGCCACCCCGTCTCCTCCGCCAGCTCGCGCGCCGCCGCCCGCGCCGCCGTCTCTCCCTCCTCGACGTGCCCCATCACCGGCTGCCACGTCCCGGTCATCACCCCCGACGCCCGGTGCAGCTGCAAGAACTCCGCCGTCCCCCCGTGATTGAGTTGACGGAAGACATAGACCTCCACGATGTCGGTGCGGATCGCCGGTCCAGCCATGCCCCCAGTGTAGCGGAAGGGGGGTACGCGCCAACAACATCCCCAGCGCAACCAGTCCCTACAATACCCCGCGATGGAATGGATCTACCTCGACAACAACGCCACCACGCAGCCCGCCCCCGAGGTGGTCCGCGCCATGCGTCAGGTCCTCGAAGAGGACTGGGCCAACCCCTCGAGCGTGCACCGCTTCGGCCAGTCCATCCGCCACAAGCTCGAGCTCGCCCGCGCCGCCGTCGCCAGCCTGATCGGCGCGAAACCCCGCGAGCTGATCTTCACTTCCGGAGGCACCGAGTCGAACAACCTCGCCCTCCGCGGCGTCCTGGGCGCGTCGGGCCAACCCGATCGCCTGCTCGTCACCAGCCCCGTCGAGCACTCCGCCACCCGCCAGCCCGCCGAGGCCATGGCCAAGGACGGCTTCGAAGTCGCCCACCTCCCCGTCGACGACCGCGGCGCCGTCTCCCCCGCCGCCCTGCAATCCCTCCTGCACGACAAGCTCGCCTCCCGCCGTTACGCCCTCGCCCTCGTCAGCCTCCAATGGGCCAACAACGAGGTCGGCACCCTCCAGCCCATCGCTGACCTCGCCACCGCCATCCGCCGCGCCGAGGATTCCGCCAGCGTCGCCCCTCGCCTCTGCCGTTTCCACGTCGACGCCACCCAGGCCGTCGGCAAGATCCCCATCGACGCCCCCGCCAGCGGCGCCGACCTGCTCTCCTTCGCCGCCCACAAGTTCCACGGCCCCAAGGGCGTCGGCGCCCTCTGGCTGCGATCCGGCCTCTCCCTCCGCCCCCAGCTCCTCGGCGGCCCCCAGGAGCGCGACCGTCGCGGCGGCACCGAGAACACCCCCGGCATCATCGGTCTAGGTGTAGCCGCCGACCTCGCCAAGGCCTTCCTCGCCGACGCCCCGCGCCTCGCTGAGCTCGCCGCCCTGCGCGACCGCTTCGAGCGATCCATCCTCGAAGCTCTCCCCGACGCCGTGCTCAACGCCCCCCCGCGCCCCGACCAGCCCGCCGCCTCGCAGCGCCTCTGGAACACGACCAACATCGGCTTCAAACACCTCGAGGCCGAGGCCATCCTCCTGGGCCTCTCCGAGCGTGGCGTCTGCGCCTCGGCCGGCGCCGCCTGCTCCAGCGGCTCACTCGAACCCTCCCCCGTCCTGCTGGCCATGGGCATCCCCGAACCGATCGCCCACGGCTCCGTCCGCTTCTCTCTCAGCCGCTCGACCACCGACCAGGAGATCGACCAAGCCGTCGAGGTCATCCTCGACGTCGTCCGCCGATTGGCCAAGACGCTCCCGCTCACGCCGCGTCCCTGAGATGCTTTCGCCGCCCACCTCGTCCCCGGATGAAGATGTCAAGTTGGGATAGCAGGCGAGTTTGCGACCGAGCCCGACTTTACATCCGGGGGCATTTCTCGCACAATGCAATCGTGATCCGGGGTGTTGTGAAAGGTGCCCGCGCATGCAGCTGATGACCTGGACGCTCTCGCGGCTGGGGAGTCGGTTTAACCTCCTGTTCGAGCCGTACAAGCGGCGAGTCATGCACTCGGCCGTCGGTCGGTTCCTTGATGTACCCCTGGACCTGCAGGTCGGCCTGATCGAGCCCGACGGCGCCGAGCGCGTCCTGCCCTTCAGCTCCAAGGGCGAGCTCTTCTACAACTGTGAACAATTCGAGCGTCTGAACTCCATCACCTTCCGCGGCTTCAGCGAGAAGTACAAGCTCCGCTTCGAGTTCAACGTCCACGCCGTCTTCTACCCGCAGGACGAAGCACTCTGCACCATGCCCGCCTTCTACCTCGAGATGCGCCTCAACCCCGCCGACCGCATCCGTTGGGAGACCGCCAAGGGCCCCCGTCCCGACAAGGTCAAGCTCTTCATCCGCCTCGACCGCCCGGCGACGCAGATCGTCACCACCCCCGGAAGCCCAGGCCCAGACGGTGCCCCCGGATCTCTTCCTCGCATCGATATGGCCTACCGCAACGGCACCCGCCCGCGCGTCGCGGGCCTGAACCCCTCCGCCGGCGCCGAGGCCGACTTCTGGGAAGTCTCCGCCTGTGACCGCATCGTCAGCCTAAACCCCGAGGCCCAGGTCGACCCCGACGGCAAGGGCCTGACCTGCGAGCTGCCCGTCACCGAGGTCGGCAGCGGCATCAAGTGGCGCCTCGTCTGGGGCGCCTGCTGCAATGACACCATCCTCAAAGTCACCCCCCCTCAGGGCGGGCAGCCTTCCACCGGCCGCTTCCGCTACCTCAAGCACACCCCCGACATCGACGCCGTCATCGCCGACGCCATCGAACACCGCGACGAACGCCTGACCCTCTCGCGCCGCCTCGAAAAGCTCTTCGACCAGGCCTCCCTCGGCGTCAGCCAGCGACATCTGGTCCACCAGGGCTTCCAGGCCTTCCTCAGCAACACCTTCTGGTGCGACCTGGCCGACGGCCAGGAGTGGTACAGCGTCTGGGAGGGAAGCTGCTACTTCCACTCCACCGTCGACGTCGAGTACAACGCCTCGCTCTTCTACCTCTGCTTCTGGCCCAAACTCCTGGCCATGCAACTGCTCCGCTGGAGCGACTTCGGCAAGGACCACGTCCCCTCCGGGGGCGCCATCCTCTCGCACGACATCGGCTGGGCCGTCACCGCCGGCAAGCAGGTCTACCCCCACGACATGCCCGTCGAGGAGAACGCCAACTACCTCCTGCTCCTGCAGACCTACTGCCATTGGACCGGCGACCTCCAGCCGGCCTTGGAGAAGCAGGAGTTCGTCGACAAGCTCGCCCGTTACCTGCTCTGGACCGACCGCGACGCCAGCGGCTTCCCCAGCGAAGGCGTGGCCAACACCATCGACGACGCCAGCCCGGCCGTCCAGTTCTCCCGCAAGCAGACCTACCTCGCCGTCAAACGCCTCAGCGCCCTGGCCGCCGCCGCCGACCTGCTCACCCGCGCCGGCCGCAACGACCTCGCCGAGCTCTGCCGCAAGACCGTTGACGCCGATAAGCCCAAGATCGAAAAAGCCGCCTGGCTCGGAGACCACTACGCCGTCTGCGTCGACCGCTCCGCCGTCGGCGTCCTCGACGCCTGGACCCAGAAGCCCGTCGAGGACGACCAGATCCAGGGCTGGGACGGCTACTCCATCTACACCGGCAACGGCCTGCTCTTCCCCGCCATGATCGGCCAGCCCCTCCTGCTCGACTTCCACCACCTCCAGTCCGACCTGCTCGCCTCCGCACGCGAGGCCATGTCCCCCTACGGCTGCGGGCACAGCTCCTTCGAGCCCGAGAACGTCTGGATCAGCCAGAACCTCTGGCGCGACCACCTGGCCATGTACCTCGGCGGCGTCTGGCCCATCCCCTTCTCCGGCATGTACTGGGACATGCTCGCCATGAGCAACACCGGCCAGCAGTCCAAGGGCTTCATCGACACCTACATCAACAACAACCTCTGCTTCTACCCCCGCGGCGTCACGAGCATCGGCTACCTCCTCGCCCAGCCGCGCCTGACCGTCGACCGCCTCGCACCCGGCCCCCGCGGCCCGCACATCACCGTCAACCCCGTCCGCCACATCCCCCAGCGCTGGCCCCTCTTCGCCCTGGCCGACTGGAAAGCCCGCAAGATCCCCGTCTGCGTCGTCGATCCCCGCGGCAAGGTCTCCATCGAGGGCCAGACCGACCCCGTCGTCATCCGCGGCGACACCGTCGAAGAGGCCGGCGTCATCGGGTAGGGGGGCGGGAACCCGAAATCAGTCAAAACGATGACCCCCGCACCACAACGCGGGGCTGTTTTTTTCACGCCGACGTTCGCTCGTTTAGCGGGCGATCGAAGATCGCCGCGTCCAGACGCTCCCATCCGCCATCACTTCGCATCCCGCCGCAGCAGCCACCGCAGCTCCTGCCCCCCCGGCAGCCACGACCCCGCGAAGAACACCGCTGCGCCCGCCCCCACCAGCGCCCCCAGGAACAGCGCCGACTGCCACCGCGTCAGCGTCCCCGCGTCGAGGTACAGCGTCGCCGGCGTCAGCACCACCGCCATCGCCCCAGTCGTCCACCCCGTCCTGATCCAGCTCGACCACACGCCCGGCTCCACCGCCGTCCCGTGTCGCTTGCGCATCGCGTGGATCATCAGGTACACCTGCACGAACGCGCAGATCGCCGTCGACCACGCCAGCCCCGCCACCCCCAGCGGCCAGATCAGCGTCAGGTTCAGCCCCAGGTTCAGCCCCACCATCGTCAGCGAGATCCGCAGCGGCGTCCGCACGTCCTTGAGCGCGTAGAACCCCCGCGTCAGTACGTGCATCGCCGAGAACGCCCAGATCCCCGCCGCGTACCCCCCCAGCACCGACGCCACCCGTCGCGCGTCGTCCAGACCGAACTGGTTGTACTCAAAAATAGCCCGCGCCAGCGGCAGCCGGATGATCACCAGCCCCACGCTCGCCGGCAGACCGATGAAGAACGTCAGCCGCAGACCCCGCGACAGGATCGCCGTGAACTTCGGCGTGCTCCGCGCCATCCCCCCCGCGTCCTCGGGACTCTCCGCCTGCGCCTCAGCCAGCGCCGGGAAGATCGCCGTCGCGATCGCGATCGCGAACACCCCCAGCGGGAACTGGTACAGCCGCTGTGCCCAGTTCAGCGCCGCCACGTCCCCCTGCTCCGTCGGGTAGTTCATGCTCCAACCCAGCAGGTGCAGCGTGTCACCCCCATTCCGGGGGGCCAGCCCGTACGCGATCACGCTGTCGAGCGCCGCGTTGATCTGGAACACCGCCAGCGCGATCACCATCGGCCCGAACATGCGCAGCATCGACCGCATCGTCGGCCCGATCCCCCGGAAGCTGTAAGCCATCCAGGGGATCCCCCCCAGCGCCGCCACCTGCCACGCCAGTTGCAGCAACCCCGCCACCGTCACCGACACCGCCACGATGAAGATCGTCCGCCGCAGCCCCTCCTCCGTCGAGATCCCCGCCGCGATCCACGCCGCCGCCGCGATGTTCGCCAGGTTAAGCAGGATCGGCGCCGCCGCCGGCGGACCGAACCGCCGATGCACCTGCAAGATCCCCCCCAGGTACGCCACCAGGCACACCAGCGGCATGTAGGGCAGCATGATCTTCATCAGCGACAGCGTCAGCGCCGTGTCCGCCGACCACTGCCCATGCCGCTCCATCCCCATCAGCACCAGCTCGCCGACGATCGTCAGCACCCCCAGCGTCGCCGTCAGCAGCCCCATGCACGCCCCGGAGAACCGCCGCGCCAGCTCCTCGTCCTTCTTGAGCAGGTCCGTGTAGTGCGGGATGAACGCCGCCGCCAGCGCCCCCTCCCCGAACAGCCGCCTGAACAAGTTCGGGATCAGGAACGCCAGGTAGAACGCGTCCGCCACTGCCCCCGCCCCCAGCGTCGCCGCCATCACCGAGTCCCGCACCAGCCCCGTGATCCGCGACAGCAGCGTCAGCCCGCCCACCGTCATCGCGTGCCCGACGAATCCTCCCCCTTGCCTCGCTGCCTCAACACGCGCCGTCCGGAAGAACAACCGCCGCACCAGCATCACGCCGAACCACACCGCCACCCCCACCCCCACCCCGATCTCGTGCGCGACGATGTCATTCCGCTCGAAATTGCGCCCCTCGCTCAGCCACGCCTGCAGATACTCCACCCCCGGCCCCGACCCCACCAGCGCCGCCAGGCAGAAGATCCAGTTCGCCACCCGTCTGCGTCGTCCCAGCGGCTTGGCCCCCAGCAGCACCCACGTCATCACCCCCATCACCAGCACGTGAAGGATTTTGTCCAGCCCCACCTCGAAGATCGCCCGCCGGTGCTCCATGTAGAACGGCAGGATGATCGGCAGACGGATGACCTTGAAGACCCACGGCATGACCTGCGGGTTCGGCAGCAGACTCCCGACCACCCCCGCCGTCACCAGCACCAGCAGCAGCACACGGTTCACCCACACCCACAGCGCCGTCCGCGTGTCATGCCACACCACCCCCGCCAGCAGCCCCGCCGTCGTCACCACCCCCACCACGTTGGCCAGCATGTCCGACCAGTCCGTGTACCGATTCGTCACGAGCACCTGCGTCAGCTCGTCGATCGCCCCATACCCCACCGCCAGCCCCACCGCCGCGAGCAACTGCCCCCCCAGCCCACGTCGCCTCCCCAACGGCAGCGCATAGGCCAGCAGCAGCGTCAGCAGCGCGAACGCCCCGAAGTGCGCGTACTTGTCCAGCGGCATCCCCGCCAGCGGTGGCTGTGGCCCCAGGTCCGCCGTCGGCCGATGCGTCCCAATAAACAACACCGTCCAGTACACCGCCAGCAGCGCCCGGGACGACCGCGTCAGCAGCTTCTCCAGCGGCGAGCCGTCCGGCAGCCGGGCCGCCCTCATGTCGTCCGCGTTCGTCGCGGGCGGGTCAGCAGTGAGCGTCGTGGTGGATGGTTTCACGTGTCACGCCGGGAGCGATCGAGAATCGGAAGGGGGGGTGAAGCGTTGCCCGACGCGCGCTCCATCACGACGGCGGGCACGGCCTTAGTTATCGGCCAAAGGGTCGCGCGCGATGCACAGGGATTTTTGGCCCGCCCCCCATGATCCCGCCACCGCCGCACCACG
>JADZET010000116.1 GCA_020850375.1 Phycisphaeraceae bacterium
CGTCGATCACGGTTGTCGTCTTCACGCTGATCATGCCCGGCATCGGTCAGGTTCGGCAGGCCTCGATCACGACCGGCTGCCAGGGCAACACCAAGTTCCTCTGCGACATGGCCCTGCACTACGCGGCCGAGCACCAGAACATCGGCGTGCCCGACGAGCGCAAGCCGGCGTACAGGGTGTTCGGCGGACAGATTGTGCCGGCCAACAACTACGGCTGGGAGATCGGCGCTGTCACGACGGAGGCGGACCATCGATTCAGCTGGCTCGGCATCCTCGAGGACAAGGGCTATCTCCCGACGGAGAACCTTGGTCGACTGATCTGCCCGGTCATCCCCAACGATCATCGCCGTAACTCCAGCTACGATCGCGACACCGGGATCTACCACTGGCCGACGGACTACGTGCTCAACACGTTCGGGCTCAATGCCAGCACCGAGCTGGCCGAGGAGCCGGCCCGAAATGTGATGGTCGCCGAGCCGAACATGACCCGCGCAGCGGTCAATTTTTTTGTGCTGAGCGTCGAGCCCGGCACGTTCGGTATCGGCCGCAATGATCTTGAGCAACAACGGGTGGGGTCCTTGTCCTTCGGTTTCGTCGACGGCCACGCCTCGCGTGTACGCATTCCCAACGAGGACAGCAGCGTCAATCGAGCGAAAGCCATCTTGCTGGGCAGCTACCCCGAGCTGGCGCTGAGCCTGGGCTCGCCGCCGATATCCATGACCTCCGCTTATAACAATGTCATGTGGTGGCATCGCGGCAACGTGGCCGGCACCGGGAGCGCTTACCAGCTGACCTCGATCCGTTACCAGCCGGTGAACAACCTCACTGTGGCGCGGACGCTGCCGGAATAGTCTTGATGTTCTCTCCTCTGCCGCGACGGGCCCCGCATGGGTCCGTAGCTCCTTTCCCGCACGGACGAGCCGACCCCCGGCTATCCGTGCGGGTTTTTCATGCGGGGATCGCTGGACCGTTGATCATGGCCCGACAATGACAGGGCCGCTCCCCTGCCGGGCGCGGCCCTGGTCATCACTATCCATGTGAGGTCCGCCGGGGCGGACATCGGGTCAGGCGGCGGTCTTGCGGGCCTCGTGGACGCAGCGGTCGACGAGGTCGACCAGGTGCGGGAGGTCGGGCTTGGCGATCTGCTCGTCGGCGCCGACCTGCTCGCCCTTGTGCAGGGTATCGGCCGTGATCAGCGAGCTGAAGAGGATGACGGGCATCTTCTTCATGGCGGCGTCGGCCTTGATCTTGCGGGTCAGGTGCAGGCCGTCGACGCGGGGCATCTCGATGTCGGTGATGACCACGTCGGCATTGCCTCCGGGCTGATTCAGGGCGGCCCAGGCGTCCTGGCCGTTGGAGAACGCCCGCACCTGGGTGTAGCCGCTCTGGCGCAGGACGCGCTCCATGATGCCGCGGATGAACTTGCTGTCCTCGGCCAGCACGACCTTGCACTTGCCGCGGTCGACGCCGAGCTTGTTCTCGACGCGGTCGATGTGCAGGCGGTCCTCCATGCTGATGTGGTCGACGATGGACTCGAAGTCGAGCATGAGGACGAGGCGGTCCTCGATCTCGGTGATGCCGGTGATGGCGAAGTGGGACTTGGCGTCGGTCTCGGGCACGTCCTTCATGTGCCCCCAGTTCATGCGGTAGATCTGCTCGACGCGTTCGACCTGGAAGGCTGAGCGGCGGCCGTTGAACTCGGTGACGATGATCCGCCGCTGGTCGCTCTGGGCGGGGAGCTGGAGGTACTTGTGCAGATCGATCAGGGGCAGCAGGCCGCCGCGGAGGTTGAACATGCCCAGCACGCAGGGATGCTGCCGGGGCGCCGCGGCGACGGGGACGGGCAGGATGACCTCGCGGACCTTGGCCACGTTGACGCCGAAGACGCCCTGGCCGACGGCGAAGACCAGCACCTCAAGCTCGTTGGTGCCGGACTCGAGGAGGATCTCAGCCTGTCCCTGCTTGGTCGGACCGACGGTGGATGTGCTCATGTGTGATGTCCCCGGGCCGGGCGTATCGAAGACTCCCCCGGACCGCGTCACCGCTCGTATCGGCAGGCGGCCGCAACGGCTTGACCCGCATGACATTTCGGGGGTTTGACAGTGAAATGGGCTGTTCGTACGCTTGAAGGTCTGATCGATGGTCGC
This sequence comes from Phycisphaeraceae bacterium, assembly GCA_020850375.1. The sequence goes on from JADZET010000116.1 coordinate 2,148, forward strand.
CCGCGACCGTGACGGTGAGCGTAGCTCAGTTGGTTAGAGCACCAGGTTGTGGTCCTGGGGGTCGGGGGTTCGAATCCCCTCGCTCACCCTTTCCGCTTACAGGCTTATCCGACAAGTGACGGGGCGGTCCCATAACCCCGGGGCCGGCCGCGGGGGATCTGTCGGCACGCGTCCGGCCGTCGGGCGATACACTTAGTCGCATGGTCGCGAACCAACTGGCGTACGTCGGCGGGTGGTGCCTGGCCCGGCTCGAGGGGACGGGGAGGTTCGGGCGGTTCGCCGCCTCGGCGCTGGCGTGGATGCTCCGTGACTTCAACAAGTGGCAGCGCTGGCGGCTGCTGACGCCGCAGCTGTTTTCCATCGGCACCAAGTCGATCCCGATCATCCTGCTGCTGGGGGTGTTCGTGGGCATGGTGCTGGCCGTCGAGGCGTATGACCAGTTCGCGGCCATCGGGCAGCAGGACCGGCTCGGGGGCATCATCAACATCTCGGTGGTCAAGCAGATCGGGCCGGTGCTGGCGGCGGTGATGATCGCCGGGCGCGTCGGCGGGTCGGTCTCGGCGGAGCTGGGCACGATGCGCGTCACCGAGCAGCTCGACGCGATGCGGGTGATGGGGACGGACCCGGTGGCCTACCTGGTGGTGCCACGCGTGCTGGCGTGCCTGATCATGATCCCGCTGCTGACGGTGCTGTCGGACCTGATGGGCATCGCCGGCGGGTACTGGGTGACGGTCAGGGGCTTCGGCGTCAACGGCGACGAGTACTGGCGTTTCAGCCGGGCGTTCATCGGGGCGTGGGAGGTCTTCTCGGGCCTGAGCAAGAGCGTGCTGTTCGGGCTGTCGATCGGGCTGATCAGTTGTTACAAGGGTTTCAACTGCCGGGAGGGCGCCGCCGGGGTGGGGCGTGCGGCCACCGACGCGTTCGTCACGAGCTTCGTGGCGATCATCATCATCAACTTCTTCCTGGCCAAGTTCCTCAAGGACCTGTTCGTGGCCATCTACGGCCCGGCGGCGATCACGGCGTTCTCGGGCTGAATTCCCGTCGCGGTTGGGCTCGATGTGGGGCACTGATCCTGCGTGCCGGTTCGTGGCCGAGAGGTTGATCGTTCGGCACTACGAAGAAAAACCCGCCGGCGTAACGCCGACGGGCTTGGAATATCTGCCGGAGTAACCGTCCCGGGAGCTTATCGGTAGAACTCGATGATCAGGTTCATGTTCACGTCGAACGGCACCTGGTCGGGCGTGGGCGCGGCGGTGACGTTGGCGGTGAGGGTCGAGGGGTCGAAGGCGAGCCAGCCGGGGACCTCGTGGCCGGGGAGCGACTCGAGGGTCTCGCGGACGAGCTTCTGGATGTCGCCCTTGAGGGTGATGGTGTCGCCGATCTTGACCTCGTAGCTGGGGCGGTCGGTCTTGCGGCCGTTGACCACGACGTGGCCGTGGGCGACGAGCTGGCGGGCGGCCCAGATGGTCCGAGCCCAGCCGAGCCGGCGGATGACGTTGTCCAGGCGCAGCTCCAGCAGGCGCAGGAGCACCACGCCGGTGTTGCCCTTGGAGGTGCTGGCCCGGGCGAGATACTTGCGGAACTGCTTCTCGAGCACGTTGTAGTGATAGCGGAGCTTCTGCTTCTCGTTCTGACGGACGCCGTAGTCGCGCAGGCGCCGGCCGCGGAAGCCGTGCATGCCCGGCGGGTTGAGCTGGCGCTTGGCGGTGTGCTTGGGCGTGTCGGCGATGGGAACACCGACGCGGCGGGAGAGCTTGAGTTTGGGGCCTGAATAGTTGGCCATGTCGATACGGCTCCGGTTCTTAGCAAAAAGTGGAGCCAAGCATTACAACAGGCCCGGTGCGGTTCGTCAAGTTGGCGACCGGGCGAGGGTCGGATCGGATGGAAGCCCCGGCCGGGCCTGGACCTGGAGGCCCGGCCGGGGCGGCCTGAGCGGGTAGCTAGGCCCCGACGGGTTGGCCAACGGTGCTGCCGCGGCGGCGGAGCTCGGCCGTGGCCTCTTCGAGCTGGTTCCAGAGCCGCGGATCGTAGGCGTAGAGCAGGTCGAACATGGCCGCGACCTGCTCGTCCAGGGCCAGGACATCGATGGTGCTGGCCTTGCGGCCGGCGGCGGGCAGGGGCTGACCAGGCTTAACGGCTGCGAAGTCGTACTTGCCGATGGAGCTGATGAGCATGCGGGCCTCGTTGGTGACGCCCTCGATGGTGTAGTTGGCCACGCCGCGGGCCCCGGCCTGGACCAGGGCGGTCTCGCCGGCGAAGTCCCCGGCGAACTGGTCGCGGCCGGCCATGGCAGCGACCAGGACGCCCTTGCCGAAGGCGATGCCGTCGGCGCCCAGGCACAGGACCTTGGTCAGGTCGCGCCCGGTGAGCAGGCCGCCGGCGATGGTGTAGTCGAGGTGGGTGTAGCGATGCCGGGCCCGTTGGATGGCCATCAGGCAGGTGAGCATGGGCAGGCCCATGTCGTTCATGGGTCCCAGGGGGCTCATGCCGGTGCCGCCCTCGGAGCCGTCGACGGTCAGGTGGATGCGGATGCCGGCCTCGGCGGCGACCTGGTCGAGGACCTGGATCTGGGTCATCAGGTCGCCGTACGGACCGGTCTTGAACCAGATGCGGGCGCGGGGGAACAGGCGGATCATGTCGCGGAGTTGTTCGAGCAGGGACTCCGCCGTGGCGGTGCCGGGCACGGAGTGGCGCTGGTAGAGCGACTGCTCGGTGGCGAAGGGATCGACGGGGAAATGGTAGAGCTTGGCCAGGCGTTGGGCCTGCTTGCGGGGGACCTTGACCTCGCCGCCCATGCCGGGCTTGGCGCCCTGTCCGCCCTTGGCCTCGAAGCCGATCAGGCCCGCGTCAAAGAATTCCTTGAGCTCGGGGTCGGCGTAGACGCGTTTCCAGACGCCGGCGCGGGCGTCCTCGACGTTCTGCTGAACGACCACGCCGCCGACGCCGCTCTGGTGATCCGTGAAGGCTCGGATGCGGTCCTTGAGGGTGGGCTGGTCGGTGTGGATGCGTTCGTCGTAGCCCCACATGTTCACGACGTTCTCGCCGATGCAGTAGACCAGGCCGGCCTTGGCCGCGCCCATGCCCAGGTCGACGCTGATGGAGTTGGCGACCATGGTCGAGCCCATGGCGGCGATGACGACGGGGGAGTTGACCTTGAACCCTCCGAGCTGGGCGTGGGTGTTGACGTGGATGTAGAGGGGCTCGGCGCCGATCTTCTCGCGGACGGCCACGCGCTGCGTGCCGAGGAGCTCGGGCAGAAGGACCACGTCGCGCAGGGCCTTGTAGCGCGGCAGCCCGGGCAGGAACTGCTCGCCGGCGGACTGGGTGTGCCCGAAGGCGGTGCGCAGGTTCTCGTCCTGGCTGGGGAAGTTGCCCTCGAGCCCGTGCCTGGCTGTGCGCGCCGCGTAGCACAGCATCGGGCCTCGATCGCCGCAGAAGTTGCAGTGGGTACAGAGTTGATCCTGGACCTTGAACATAGGACTCCTCCGTAAGAAAGGCAGACACGTTGGGAACGGTGGCACCCGCGATGGGCCCGGGGGGAACGGCCGGGCCATCAAACGACACAGACGACCGATGACGGCCGTCAGCTTACTACAGGTGTTCACCGGACTCAATGATGACCGCGAGAACCGACAGGCCCCCGGGGGTCGCTGGAAGAACCCCGGAAGGTTCCCTCGGGGCGGCCCAAGGGAATTAACTTCGGCCAGTCATTGCCTTACGGAAGAAGAACCGTCCCGGAGCCACGGCCCGGATGGCGGACCGTGGCCCCGGGATGCTGGGGGTGGGATTACTTCTTGCCTTGCTCGCAGTCACAGTCCTTGCAGGCGCAATCGAGGGTGAGGCTGTAGAGCAGGCCCGCGATCAGACCGCCGGCCATCGGGCCGGCCCAGTAGACCCAGGCGTTCTCCCAGTGGCCGCCGACCAGGGCGGGGCCGAGGTGCCGGGCGGGGTTGATGGCCCCACCGGTGAGGGGACCGCCGAAGAGGATATCCATGGTGATGGTCAGGCCGATGAACAGGCCGCCGACCTTGGGGGCTCGCTTGTCGATGCCCGTGCCGAAGACGACGAAGACTAGGAAGAAGGTCAGAACACCCTCGAGGATCATGCCCATCATGGGGGTGACGCCCTTCTCGACGTTGAGCAGGGGCGTACCGAACTTCACCGCCTCGAGCAGGCCGTCGGGCATCACGAAGGGCAGGAGCATCGCGGCGGCGATGGCGCCGGCGCACTGGGCGACGACGTAGCCGATGGCGTTGAGGATGCCGATCTTTCGGCCGACCAGGGCCCCGAAGGTCACGGCGGGGTTGAGGTGCCCGCCGCTGACCGCGGCCGTGGCGCTGACCATCACCGCGATGGCTAAGCCGTGGGCCAGGGCGACACCCACCAGACCCGAATCGCCACCCGTGAAACCGTTCATGGCGATGGCGCCGACGCCAATAAAGATCAGCGTGAACGTGCCGACAAACTCCGCGACCAAAGCTCGTGCGTTCATGGGAATCCTTTCCTCTTAGAAGTGAAGCGGGGCACCCAACAGAACCATGCCGGGGAGACTCGCCCAACAGACAAAATTAACTTCTTTGGCCAGGGGCGGTTAACGACATGGTGGCTACAGGGGATATCTTCGTCAAACGGGGTGAATTCTCTTCAGTAGCGGGCCTTGAGGTGGACTTTAGGGCCAACGCGGTGCATGAAATAAGTGGAGGGTTCTCCTATGTGCCGCGGCAGTTTGCTTGTGCTGGGCCTGGCGGTCTTGGGGCTGGGGGGCTGTCAGAGCTGGCAATCCAAGCCGTACCCTGCGCTGGGCGATCGGCCGACGTCGCTGGTGATGGACAAGCCGATGATGGTGCGCCTGTCGCAGAGCGAGCCGGCGCAGGGCGATTACCTGCCCTGGTACGCGTATCGGAATGACCTGGGGCCGGTGGCCTTCAGGGGGTATGAGGCGCCGAGCCAGACGTGGGTCCACGAGCGGACCTACGACCGGCAATCGACGGTGGCGGGGCGCGTGCGCGATTACAGGTATCAGACGACGATCCGCCATCGGGTGCAGTTCGAGACGCAGTGATCGACACGAAAGGTTTGTCGGCGGACCGACCGACACGCGGCCGGCGGCGCGTTTTGCTTTCACTTGCGGGGGTCTTACCATCTCGTAGCCATGACCCTCGCGACGCGCGATGAATTGCTCGACGACCTGCGCGGCATCGTCGGCCCGGCCGGCCTCTTGACGAGCCCGGACGAGCTGTTGGTCTATGAGTGCGACGGCTTCTCCGTGGCGCGCGGGACGCCGCGGGCGGTGGCGTTCCCCACGACGACCGAGCAGGTGGCGGCGTGCGTCAGGACGCTGCGGAAGCACGGCGTGGGCATCGTCCCGCGCGGCAGCGGCACGGGCCTGGCCGGCGGGTGCGTGGCGTTCGACGGACAGGTGATCCTCTGCACCAGCCGGATGACGAGGATCGAGTCGATCGACCTGGCCAATCGCGTGGCGGTGGCGCAGGCGGGCGTGCTGAACGTGACGCTCTCGGAGGCGGTGGCGGCGGAGGTGGCGCGGTGGAATCGGGAGCACCCTAGCCCGCTTCCGGGGGCGGGGGCGATGCACTTCTCGCCGGATCCTTCGAGCCAGCGGGCGTCGACGGTCGGCGGGAACGCGGCGACGAACGCGGGCGGGATCAACACGCTTAAGCACGGGGTGACAAGCAACCACGTGCTGGGGGTGGAGTTCGTGCTGCCGGACGGGCAGGTGGTGCGGACGCGGAGGGCGGCGCTCCATGAATCGCCCGGGCCGGACCTGACGGGGCTGCTGTGCGGCTCGGAGGGGACGCTGGGCATTTTGACCAAGGTCTGGTGCCGGCTCACGCCCAAGCCGGTGCACTTCCGGACGGTCTACACGGTCTACACCTCGACATTCGACGCCTGCAAGAGCGTGTCGGACATCATCGCGGCGGGGATCCTGCCCACGTCGATGGAGGTGATGGACGGGCGGATGATCCGCGTGGTGGAGGACGCCTTCCACTACGGCTTCCCCACGGACGCGGCGGCGCTGCTCCTGATTGAGATCGACGGGGTGGACTCGATCCTCGACGAGCAGCTCGAGCGGATCATGGCCATCTGCCGGGCCAACGGGGCCAGGGACATCCAGCACTGCTCGGATCCCAAGCGGCGAGCGGAGCTCTGGTCGGCCCGCAAGCGGGCCTTCGGCGCGATCGGCCGGCTGCACACGGCCTACTTCACGCAGGACGCCTGCATCCCGCGGTCGCGGCTGCCGGAGGCGGTCGAGCGGATCGTGGCCATCGGGGCGGAGCATGGCCTGAAGATCAGCAACGTCTTCCATGCCGGAGATGGGAACGTGCACCCGATCTTCTTCTTCGACGAGTCCAACGCCCAGGAGGTGCAGCGGACGATCGAGGCGGCGGAACGTGTGCTGCAATACTGCATCGACATCGGCGGGACGATCACCGGCGAGCACGGCGTGGGTGTCGAGAAACTGGCGATGATGAACCGCATGTTCAACCCGGCGACGATCGACACCTTTCAGAAGCTCAAAGCGACGTTCGACCCCGACGCCGTGCTCAACGACGGCAAGCTCATCCCGAGCAAGACGCTCCGCATCGAGCTGCACCGGCTGGTGTCGCCCAACGTGCCCGGCGGAGCCCTCTAACCCCCCTCCCCCACCCCCCTACCACCCTACCACCCATGCCCTCCCCCACCGTCACGATCCATGAGCCGGCTGACCTTTTCGCCCTGATCCAGGCGGCGCAGCGGTCGCGTGTGCCGCTGTGCCACTACGGCGTGGCCCACGGTGGACTCGGACATCAACGGCCCGAGAAGCACACGGCCGTCCAGTTGGCCGGCGAGGTGATGGAGCATTACGAGCGGGACTTCACCGCCCGCGTGCACGCCGGGGCGACGATCGGGGCGATCCAGAAGGCCCTGAGCGCGGCCGGCCAGTTCCTGCCCATCGACGCGGACGATGACCTGAGCCTGGGCGAAGTGATCGACCACAACGTCTATGGGCCGTTGCGCGTGGGCTACGGGACGATGCGCGACCTGCTGCTCGGGCTGCATTACGCCGACGGCCTGGGGCGCGACATCCACGTCGGCGGACGGGTGGTCAAGAACGTGGCGGGGTATGACGTGACCAAATTGCTCGTCGGGGCGATGGGCGAGTTGGGGGTGGTCTATGAGGCGTTCGTGCGAACGTACGCGCTCCCGCCGGAAGTGCTGGGCGTGATGCTGGAGGCGGATCGGGCGGCGGGCGTGGATGGGTTTGTCACGCCGCTTCTCACCAGTCCGGCCAAGCCGGTGTGGCTGCACCTGACGGAAGAGGACGGCGTGTTGCGGCTGGGGCTGGCGTACTACGGCAGCTCGCTGGCGAACACGGCACAGTTTGAGACGCTCAAGGGCGTGTTCGGAAAGACGTCGGCGCTGAAGATCGTGGCGGCGCGGGCGATGACGCCGGCGGAGGATGCGGCGGAGCGGGCGGCGCGACGCGCGTGGCGGCGACGGGCCAAGACGCTGGTGAAGATCATCGTGCCGCCGGCGTCGACGGGCGAGGCGTCGGAGGCGCTGCGGCAATCGGCTTGGGGGTCGCGGGTTCGCATTGACGCCCTGCCGGCGCATGGGGTGCTGTGGGTGGGTGGCGATTTACAGGCGGATTCGACGTTCGATCAGGCGGTGACGGGCGTGGCGAGACGGTTCGAGGGCGTGCGTGTGTGGCACACGCGGCCGGCGGATGAGGACCAAGCCATTGAGCCCATCGCCCCCCTGCCGCCAGACTGGGCGATGATGCTGGCGATCAAGAAGACGATGGACCCGCACGGCCTGTTGAATCCGGGTCGGACGCTGGTCCGTGAGGTGGTTCCGACGTGACGCAGTCATCTTCCGAATCTTCGAGTCCTGCCGGGCCGCGCGTGATCGCGGGCATTCCGCCCGTCGATCCCGGAGCGGCGGCGCGGGCCACGCTCAAGCTCGATCCCGACACGTTCCAGCGGGCGACGGACTGCGTGCACTGCGGTCTGTGTCTGCCGGCCTGCCCGACGTACACGCAGAACGGGCTGGAGTCCGACTCGCCGCGCGGGCGGATTCATCTCATGAAGGGCTTGGCTGAGGGGCGGATCGGGCCGAGCGAGGCGGTGCTGGGGCACCTGGACCTCTGCCTGGACTGCCGGGCGTGCGAGACAGCCTGCCCGTCGGGGGTGGTCTACCACGAACTGATCGAGGCGACGCGCGAGCACTTCATCGCCACGCGGCCGACGACGCTGGCGGACAGGCTGCTGCGGTGGGTCTTCTTTCACCTGTTTCCGCATCCAACACGCCTGAAACTCGCCCTGCTGCCGGCGAGGGTGTTGCAGAAGCTCGGGCTTTGGGGATTGGCCACGCATCGGCGCGTGCTGAGCGTGCTGCCGGCACAGTTCCAGAAGATGGCGCAGATGCTGCCATCGAACGGGCCGCTGTGGGAGCGGCGGTTGGCGTCACCCGCGAAGCCAGCGACGGCGACGCGACGGGTCGGGCTATTCACCGGGTGCATCGGGAGCGTGCTGTATCAGGAGGTCAATCGGCAGACGGCGGCGATCCTTGAGCGGCTGGGCTGCGAGGTCGTGATTCCGAGGCAGCAGGCGTGCTGCGGGGCGATCCACCATCACGGGGGCGATTCGCCCGAGGCGAAGGCGCTGGCGAGGAAGAACCTCGAAGCGTTCCTGGACCTGGGCGGGGAGAAGCCGGTGGACTGGATCGTGACCAATATTGCCGGCTGCGGGGCGATGCTGCGGGAGTATGACCATCTGCTGCGCGATGATCCGGCCCTGGCCGCGAAGGCGAAGGCGTTCACGGCGAAGATGCACGACATTTCCGAGGTTCTTGTCGAGCTCGGGAAACCCCCGGACCTCAAGACGGTGGCGATGACGGTGACGTATCACGATGCCTGTCATCTGCGTCACGCGCAGCAGGTGGCCGACCCGCCGCGGCAGATCCTTTCGTGGGTCCCGGGGCTGCGGGTCGTGCCGCTGGCGGAGTCGGAGATCTGCTGCGGGGCGGCGGGGACGTACAACCTCTCGCAGCCGGCGATGGCGCGGGAGCTGGCCGAGCGGAAATTGCGGAACATCGGGGCGACGGGGGCGAGGGTGTGCGTGACGGGGAACGTGGGGTGCGCGATGCAGATCGACTCCGAGGCCCGGCGGGTGGGCATGCCGCTGCGGGTGGTGCACCCGGTGACGCTGCTGCACGCGGCGATGTTCGGAGGGGAAGTCTAGGAAGAAGGATCAATCGCCGAGTTTTTCGAGTGAGGCAGTCGGCGGCGGCGTGGCGGCGGGGGCGTCGTTCGCGGCCGGCGGCGTGATGCCGCGCAGGGGTTCGAGGACCGCCAGGCGGAGGGTGGGTTGGCCGTTGGAGGGGGCGATGTAGACGCGGGCCTGGGCGACGGCGCCGCTGGGCAGTTGGGCGGTGAGGTCGTACCAGCCGGCGTAGACGCGGGTCTGGACGTTGCCGAGTTCGTCGGAGCGGAGGGTCGTGCGTGTCCACCAGAGCTGACGGATGAGGCTCTCGACGACCTGGCCCGCGGGGGTGAGCTGGCCGAACTCATTGCCGAGTGAGGCGTTGGGGACGGTCAGGGATTCCTGGCGGACGCCGGCGAAGTAGACGCCGCCGATCGAGGGGCTGGCGAAGAGGGTGCGGAGCATGGTCTCGAGGGAGACGGCCGCGGCGGTCTCGCTCGATCCGCCGACCTCCAGGCCGGTGACGATGACGGGCTTGCCGATCTGGCCGATCCACTCGAGGGCGCGGGCGAGCTGGGGCTGGACGACGACGTCGGTGACGGGCGTGCGAACGGCGACGACGCGGGGGTCGAGGAAGGCCTGGCCGGCCTCGGTCATGTAGCGGACCATGATCGTCAGGCGGTCGGGGCGGAGGCAGTCGACGAAGCCCAGGCTCAGCCGCGCGTCGGGGCAGGCGAAGCGGGCGTCCTCGAAGAGCATGCGGTTCATGCCGGGACCGAGACGGTCGCCGACGACGTCGTAGGTCGGGGCGTCGGCCAGGAGGTCGAACTCGCCGACCTCGCGGCCGTAGCGGAGCAGGACGGCGCGGACGTGGCCCTCGAGGGCGTCGGCGAAGGGCTGGCCGCGCATCTCGCGGGCCCAGGCCGGAAGGTTCTGCGGGTCCAAGGAAATCACCTGGCCCCAGCGGACGGGCAGGCCGTGCCGGCGGGTCCATTCGAGGACGCGATCGACGCGGGCGAAGTCGCGCTGGCCCCGCTTGGGCTCGACGGCGGGCCAGTTGCCGAGGTGTTCGAGGGAGACGGCGCTGAAGCATCGCCAGACGCGTTCGTTGGCGAGGCTGGTCTGTCGGCCGTCGGCCCAGTCGAGGTCGCGGCCGGTCATCTCGACGCCCCAGGCGAAGGCGTGGCGGAGCATGGTGAGCTGGACATTGACCAGGGGGGCGGGCTGGCCCTTCTCGTCGAGGACCAGGATGCGCACGCTGGTCATGCGCAGGGCCTCGATCTGCTTCTGGGTCTTGTTGACCCACTCGCCGCTGAGCATCTGCCCCCGGCCCCCGGAAGTGAAGACGATCGTGGCCGCGAGGACGAGAAAACGGCTGATCACAGGCAGCTTGGCGTGGCGGGTCGAGGGTTGCATGGTCGAGGCTCCTTCCTCGTCGATGCGGTGGGAACTAGGAGAGCCAGGTCATGGCCTGGGAGAGGTCCCGCACGGCCTGGCCGTTGGCGGATTCGCCGCGAGCGGCCGGGCCGA
>JADZET010000117.1 GCA_020850375.1 Phycisphaeraceae bacterium
ACCTGCAGAACCCCAATCCCACGACCGTGCAGATCGCCAGGCAGGAGCTCTCAGCCATCTGCCGGGCGGTGGGTGTGATGACTCCCAACGACAGCGTGGAACTGCACAACCTGCCGCTGGTGATCACCGTCAAGCTCAAGAAGCGCGACGACACCGGTGAAACGACCAACGAAGTGCGTGGCTACGCGAAGAAGGAGACGGCCCCCAGCTCCGGAAGCGCCGCCCCGGCTCAGGCGACCAATCCCACGCCGCCGTGGCGCCGTTGAATCGCCGGCTACTCGCGGATCACCCGTCATGTCGTCTCGCAGGGGCCTCCCGCTGGTGCATTCCATCAGCGAGAGGCCCCGGGGCGTGGGATCGGCAGGAGGACAACGATGCTCGAAGTGGAACTGCCATTCCCGCCGTCGGTGAATCACTACTGGCGACATTTCCGTGGACGGATGGTGATCAGCGAGCAAGGGCGGAGCTATCGCGAAAAGGTTCAGGCAGTGCTGGCGGCGACGAACGTGCGGCCGGCTAATGGACGCGTGGCGGTGAGGGTCGAAGCGTTCCCGCCGGATCGGAGGCGGCGCGACCTGGACAACCTGCTTAAGGCCCTCTGTGACGCGCTCGAGCACGGCGGGGCTTTTGTAGACGACAGTCAGATCGTCTGGTTGCTGATCAGGCGTGCCACGATCGTGCCTGGCGGCAAGGTCGTGGTGCGCGTCAGGGAAAGGCCATGAAGCACACCGGCACGAACCATCCACGCGTGCACGAGAGCGAGCTGCTCGGCGCGGCCCTGCGGTACTGCGCCGTGGCGGACTGGTTCGAGTCCCACCCCTGCGCCTGGCGGAAGCGGATGACGATGAAGGAGGCGATGGAGGCCTTCAACCGCGTCGAGGTGGAGCTTCGTCAGGCTGGGACGCGTCTGCTGCGCCAACCCGGGCATCGGGCGCTGGTCATGCAGGCGGCGGGACTGGAGGGCGTGAGCACGTGAGGCTGTTCGCCCCCGCAAGTGAAGAAGCACAGCGGTTGACGCTCCGGCCCTATCAGAAAGAGGCGGTCGAGGCGGTCTATCGGCACCTGCGCGAGCGCGAGGACAACCCCTGCGTGGTCATCCCCACCGGCGGGGGCAAGACGCCGGTGATCGCCACGATCTGCTCGGACGCGGTGAGTCTGTGGAACGGCCGCGTCCTGATCCTGGCCCACGTCCGGGAACTGCTCGAACAGGCCCGCGAGAAACTCGAACGGGTCTGTCCGCAAATCGACGTGGGCATCTACTCAGCGGGCCTGGGCCGGAGGGATGTGTCACATCCGGTCATCCTGGCGGGGATCCAGTCGGTCTACCAGAAGGCGGATCGGCTTGGGCATTTCGACCTGGTGATCGTCGACGAAGCGCACATGATCCCACCCGGGGATTCCACGGGTGGAGGGGGCGAGGGGATGTACCGCCGGCTTCTGGCGGACATGCGGCGAATCAACCCGCAGTTGAGGGTCATTGGTCTGACCGCCACGCCGTTTCGGATGTCGTCTGGGCCCATCTGCGTGCCCGCCCCGGAGGGGATCCTTAATTCGATCTGCTACGAAGTCGGCGTGCGTGAACTCATCCGCGACGGGTATCTCTCGCCACTCAAATCCAAAGCGGGAGTCATGAAGGCCGACCTGAGTGACCTCCACATCCGGGGCGGGGAGTTCATTGCCGGCGAGCTTGAGGAACGGATGGACCAGGACCTCCTGGTCTACGAGGCGTGCAAGGAGATCGTCGGGCATGTGACGGCTGGGAGCAGACGGTCGTGCCTGATCTTCACTGCCGGGGTCAAGCATGGCCGGCACGTGGCCAAGATGATCGAGCAGGTCAGCGGCGAAGAGTGCGGGTTCATCGACGGTGAGACAGCGGGTGTGTTCCGAGACCAAATGATCCAGCGGTTCCGCCAGGGTGGCGAGAAGGGGCTGCGTTACCTGTGCAACGTCAACGTCCTGACGACGGGGTTCGACGCGCCCAATGTCGACTGCGTGGCGCTCCTGCGGCCGACGATGTCGCCGGGGCTGTATTACCAGATGGTGGGACGGGGATTCCGGACCTGCCCGGGCAAGGCGGACTGCCTGGTGCTGGACTTTGGCGGGAATGTGATGCGGCACGGACCGGTCGATGCGATCCGGATCGAGGATCCACATCGTAAGGGCAGCGGCTCGCCACCCGTCAAGGAATGCCCGGAATGCCACGCCCTGATCGCTACGGGATTCCAGGCCTGCCCGGAGTGCGGCTTTGCGTTCCCCTCTCCCAAGACGCTTCTGCATCAGGCGAGCGCGAACAACACGGGTGTGCTCTCCGGTGAGGTGACGGTCACGGAGTTCGCCGTTCAGGACGTCTACTTCAGCGTGCACCAGAAGCGCGGGGCGCCGGCTGAGGCGCCACGGTCGATGCGTGTCGAGTACCGCGTGGGATTCAACGATTACCGCAGCGAGTGGGTCTGTTTTGAGCACACACGAGGCAACTACGCGCGGATGAAGGCCGAGGCATGGTGGAGGCAGCGATCTAGCCTGCCCGTGCCGGTGTCGGCGGAGGAGGCGGTGGAATTGGCGCAGGCTGGAGCGCTGGCGGGCACCTTGGCGATTACGGTCCGGCATGTGGCGGGAGAGAAGTACGAGCGGATCGTGGACTACCGTCTGGGAGCTAAACCGCCTTTCGATGGAGGCGACCACGCGTGCGAATGGGACCGCCAGTCGGCGGAGCCGGCCTATGCCCCGCTGGCGGACGATGAGGTGCCGTTCTGATGACGCTCTGCGATGCAGCCATGCGGTATGCCCGCGCGGGGCTGGCCGTGCTGCCGGCCTCGCGGGAGCAGAAGCGGCCGGCGCTCCCGCGCGGTGCGGGGTGGAAGCCCTACCAACATCGCCTGTCGACCGAGGCGGAGGTGGCGGCGTGGTTCGGGGAACAGATGGAGCACGCCGGCCCGGACGCCCTGTGTCTGGTCACTGGCAGCGTGTCGGGCAACCTCGAGTTGATCGATTTCGACGGTGGCGGGGAGCTCTTTAATGCATGGTCTGACCTGATCGAAGCCGAAACGCCTGGGCTGGTGAACCGGCTCGTCATCGAGCGCTCGCAATCCGGTGGCAAGCACGTGGTCTATCACTGCGGTGAACCGGTCTGTGGCAACCTGAAGCTCGCCCAGCGCGTCGTGGGCGGGAAGATCCTGACGTTGATCGAGACACGCGGCGAGGGCGGGTTGTTCCTGTGCCACCCCACGCCGGGGTACGAGTTGTTGCAGGGGCAACTCGATGCACTACCCGTGCTCACGGCAGCTGAACGGGAAGTGCTGCTCGAGGCCGCGTGGTCATTGAATGAGGTCACTCCCCCGCCGCTGGCTGTGCCACCTGATGACAACCCCCTGCCGCAGGGCCAGCGGCCGGGCGATGCCTTCAACGAGCGCGGCGACCCCCGGAAGGTATTGCTTGAGCACGGATGGACACTGGTGCGGGATGATGGCCCTGAGGGCAATCAGTACTGGCGCCGTCCGGGCAAGACGCGGGGGTGGAGCGCTACGCTCAAAGCCTGCGGCGGCGTGCCGGTGCTCTACGTGTTTTCCTCCAACGCTGAGCCGTTCACAGCGGGCAAAGCGTATGGGCCCTTTGCCGTCTACACGATGCTTGAGCACGGCGGGGACTACACGCGGGCGGCGGCGGCGCTGCGGGCCGAGGGGTATGGCGCCTCGGCCTTGCCTGGCCATGTGGTGTCCAACGTCGCGACGGAAGTGCCCCAGGAGATTACTCGTCTCGAACCGATAACCGTGCGCCAGCTCGTGCGCACCTACCCCAAACTACGCGAGCCCATCATCCACGGCCTGCTGCGGGCGGGCGAGACGATGAACCTCATTTCGGCCCCCAAGATGGGCAAGTCGTGGCTGGTGACCGACCTGGCCCTGGCCATCGCGGCCGGGAGGGAGTGGCTTAGCGCGTTCCAGTGCGAGCGTGGAGACGTCTTGATCCTCGACAACGAACTCCATGGTGAGACCAGTGCCCATCGCATCCCTAAGGTCGCCGCCGCGCGGGAACTGCCTGAGGACGCCTATGCCGACCGCGTCTGGGTGCAGAACCTTCGAGGTCAGCTTCAGGACGTATTCTCGCTCGGGGACTTCTTCCAGGGGCTGGCGCCGGGTCGGTTCAAGGTGATCATCCTCGACGCGTTCTACCGGTTCATGCCACGCGACATGGACGAGAACGACAACGGGACGATGGCCTCGCTCTACAACCACATCGATCGCTATGCCGATCGGCTGGGCTGCTCGTTCGTGCTCATCCATCACACGACCAAGGGCAATCAGTCGGGCAAGAGCGTCACGGACGTGGGGGCCGGCGCGGGCAGCCAGAGCCGGGCCACCGACACGCACATGGTGCTTCGTCAGCACGAGGAGGAGGACGCCGTCGTGCTCGACGCGGCGGTGCGATCCTGGCCACCGGTGGGGCCGCGCTGCCTGCGGTGGGCGTTTCCCGTGTGGTTGTCGGCGGATGACCTGGATCCCGAGCAGCTCAAGGGCGATAGCGGCAAGAAGCGCGGAGAGAAAAAGGATGGCTGGACGGCCCAATCGTTCGTGGACGCCTTCGTCGGCGATCGGCCGGCCACGCGGTCAAGCATCCTCGACAAGGCCATCGAGGCGGGCCTGTCGCACTGGCTGGCGGACCGGCTGCTGCGCTCGGCTGACGCCGACGGGCTGGTGATCCGGCTTGGCCAGGGCAGGCGGAATGAGCCGTTCACCTACCAACGGACGGCTGCCGTGGGCCAGGAGGACGGCCAATGAGGACTCGTTTTGTGATTCGTTTTGTGGGCACAAAACGAATGCTCCAGCGACTCGTTGGGCGTTTCGTTATGCGCGCACAAAACGAATCCCGCACGCCGGGTTGGATTTCGTTTTGTGCGCCCCTAATGGGGCGCACACAAAACGAATCCAACCAGAACCGGCGTGCCCCGGCGTCAGAACCCATCACAAAACGAAACGCCACCGGCTACGCGACGTTGGCCCCACGTCGGGCCACCAAAGTCGGGTTGGCCCGTCGCTGGACCACGTGCCCTATCGCCACACGGGCGAACGTCGGGCTACCCCCGTGGGAGTGGCAGAGATCAATGGTTCCTCCCTGGCCAAATTGGCCCGAGATGGCCGCGGGAACGGTCGCCGTTAGAGACAGACTTTCTTTCAGACCGCAAAAACACCTCTGAGGAGACACGCCATGCAGGTTGAGCTTCGGCCGATCGAGACCATCACGCCGTACCCGGGCAACCCCCGGCAGAACGATGAGGCGGTGGACGCGGTGGCGGCGTCGCTGCGGGAGTTCGGGTTCCGCCAGCCGATCGTGGTCGACGAGCAAGGCGTGATCATCGCCGGGCACACGCGGTTTAAGGCGGCCAAGAAGCTCGGGCTCGAGAAGGTGCCCGTCCATGTCGCCACCGACCTGACGCCGGCGCAGGTCAAGGCCTACCGCATCGCGGATAACCAGACGGCGAACCTGGCCGAGTGGGATTACGAGCTGCTGCCGATCGAACTGGCGGGGTTGCAGGAGGTGAACTTCGACCTGGGCCTATTGGGGTTCGATGCCGAGGAACTCAATCGGATCATGTCCGGCGACGTGCAGGAGGGGCTGACGGATCCGGATGAGGTGCCGGCCCCGCCGGACGCAGCGACCACGCAGCCTGGGGATCTGTGGATCCTGGGTGAGCATCGACTGCTCTGCGGCGACAGCAGCCTTCCGGGGGATGTGGATCGGCTGCTCGATGGCCAGCCGGTTCACCTGGTGAACACCGATCCGCCCTACAACGTCAAGGTCGAGCCACGCTCGAACAACGCCATCGCGGCGGGACTGTCGTCGTTTGAATCCACGCATCATCAGAAGCTCGACGTCGAGCGCCACCCGAGCAAAGCCAAGCCGACCCAGAAGAAACTCCGGCCCAAGGACCGACCGCTGGCCAACGACTTCGTGAGCGATGAGCAGTTCGACAAGCTCCTGGACGTCTGGTTTGGCAACCTCGCCCGAGTGCTCCTTCCGGGGCGGGGCTTCTACATCTGGGGTGGATATGCCAACTGCGCCAACTATCCGCCGGTGCTGAAAAAACATGAACTCTACTTCAGCCAGGCCGTGATCTGGGTGAAAGAGCACCCCGTACTCACCCGCAAGGATTTCATGGGGAACCACGAGTGGTGCTTCTACGGCTGGCGTGAAGGGGCGGGGCACAAGTTCTACGGGCCCAACAATGCCACGGATGTCTGGAGCGTCAAGAAGGTCAACCCTCAGTCGATGGTCCACCTCACCGAGAAGCCCGTCGAGCTGGCGGTGCGGGCGATGCAGTATTCGTCGCTGGCGGGGGAGAACGTGCTGGACCTGTTTGGCGGCTCAGGATCGACGCTGATTGCCGCTGAGCAGACGGGCCGGCGAGCGTACTTGATGGAGCTTGATCCGCTCTACTGCGATGTGATCGTCCAGCGGTGGGAGCAGTTCACGGGGAAGAAGGCGGAGCGGCGACCGGCTGGCTCGAAGATCGCCTTGCCCGTCGCCACCGTCGCATAACCATGACAGCGGACAAGACCAGACCGCCGACAATGCCCGAGCCGTACGAGCCGTCGTGGGCGAACGCGTCGGCAATGAAGCGTGCATGGCGATCCACGGGCACTTCATGAGCCAGGCGCCCGAGCAACTCAATCTCCCCCGCCTCTGCGAGCTGGTATCCGACCAGGCCCATTGAGAAGGCGACGACCCCCATGAAGGCCAGAAGAACAACAATGGGAACCATTGTTTGCCGGGCCGTCAGGCCGGGCCAGCGGCCGAAACGGCAGGCGAGTGCCAGCAGAAGGCCCAGGGGCAATCCAACCCACCACGTGGCAATGACACCCCACGCCAGTCCGAGCAACGTGGGGTCTTGCGTGCCGCCCAAAATCGGCCGGTGGCCCACAGTGAAGTATTCAACGCAGACGCGGGCGGTGACTTGGTCGTGCACGATGCCGTACAGGCACGCCGCCGCCACGGACAAGAGGATGATCTTGAACGTTTCGATGAGGGTGAGTTGTAGTTCGTCTGAACGGAGGCCGCAAGCGAGAAGTGAGACCTTCGGAGCTCGTTGCTCTCTCAGGACCGGGCTTTGCTTGTCGGCCGCCAGATGTCCCGCCGCACAAAACCCCAGCCGTCGCGGCCGGGGTGGGGTTTGGTCGTGCTGGGATGGTCGTTCAGAACGGCGGCTGCTGACCGGCAACGAGGGTGAACTTGCCGCGTTCGACCTTGGCGAAGCGGGCATCTTTGCCCTTGGTGGCGATCTCGCGGTGCATGGCGGCGTAGATCGTGGCCTGGGGCGTGGCGCCGCCGGTCTTCCAGAGCCCCTTGTCGAGCATGGCCTGGACGATGTCTTTGCACCGCATGGGACCGCCGGAAGCCTTGAGGATCTCGGCGGCGGCGTCCAGGCCGCTGATCTTCTTGGGCTTGGGATCGTTGGCGGTCTTCCTGGTCTTGGCCGCCTTCGTCGGCGTCGCGGCCTCGGCGGGGATCGCGTGAGCGTTGGCGGCCGCGTCGCTGGCCCGGGCTTCGGCCACGGCCCGGTTGCGCTGCGAGGCCTGGCGGTCCGGGGCCAAGCCGCGCAAGCGCTGCGGGCTCTTGATGCGGACCTTCTTGTTGGTGGACATGTTCGTGCCGTCCCAGCCTCCGTGCGGGTTCTCGGCGTCGATGCGGACGGGCACGACCTTGTCGCTGACCATGGCGAGGTAGACCTTACCGATCTGGACTTCGTTCTTCTTCACGTTCGGGCTCCTGTGCAAGGGGTTAAAGGTGGCGGTCATGGGTTAGTCCATGAACCGCTCGAGTTCGCGGTGGTAGTCGCTGATGTCGCCGCCGGTGCCGCGCACGCCGTCGCAGCATTCCTGGATCTGGCAGGCGACGCGGTAGATGTTGCCCGGGCAGCTTGTCGCGGGCAGGCGCCAGGTCATGTGGGACTGCTCGCCGGGCCTGGCGTTCTCGATGGTGCAGACGATCTCGACGGTCTGGGCGCCGCGCGGGCGTTCGATGGTGACCTTGCCATGGCGGCCCTGGGCGTCGAGGCGGGCAATGAGCATGGTGTTGGCTCCTGGGTGGGTGGTGTCGATGCGTTTGCCCGCGGGGGCGAGCGGGGCGGGTTACTTGGAGATCTGTTCGATGCGGACATCGATGTCGCTGGCGAACCGGCTGCCAGCGAGCCGCCAGCCGCGCTCGCGGGCGTGTTCGAGACTCCTGGCGCTGTAGGTGAACCGGCCGATCTGCTCGTGGCTGACCAGGTCGATCACGGTGGCTCGGTAGATCGTGCGGTCTTCGCGGTGGTCTTCGTGGGGGCGTGTCATTGTGGCTTCCTTTCGCTGTGGACGAACACATCAGGGCGTCGGTGACGAAAGACATCAAGGCCCAAATGGCTCAATTCCGGGCATTCGGGGGGATGAGGCGAAGATCGCTATGAACAGGCAAGAGCCCAGCAAAATGACAGCGTCCAAGGCGGCTCTTCCAGGAACCCGGGGGCGGGAACAGACCCCCACAGGCGTGACCATCAACCCAGCAGCGCTATCCGTGGAAGACGTGGCGAAGCTGCTGTCGGCGGCCGGCGGGCGGAAGGTCACGCCGCAGGACGTGCAAGCAGACATCGACGCCGGCGCCCCGGTTGGACGTGACGGCCGCATGAATCTGGTGCACTACACCGCCTGGCTGATCCGCGAGGTACAAGCCCATTGAGTCCTCGGCCCGCAAACACCTTGAGGATCGATCCGCGTCATCTGCGCGTAGCCGAGGCGGTGCGGCTGCTCAATGCCACACCACTGGGCGAGGTGGTCCAGCCGCACGTGATCTATCGCCACCTCAACCGGGCGGCCCACCGGATCAGCCCGCCAGGGGATGTCCGGCGGGTTGATCTGTTGCGCTACGCGGCGTGGCTGTTCTGGGAGCGGCGGCAGACTGAGAGCGGGGGCTCAGATGAACCGGGGCTGGACTACGCCAGGCACAAGGACGCGGTCAACGCCCGCAATCGGCTGGCGTCAGAGTCGTCGCGTGATATCGCATCGGAAGGCTGGGTGCATCCGCCGGTCAATGCTGAGCGGAAAGAGCAGTGTCGCCGCTCCTTCCGGGGGTTCTGTGAGGCGTATTTCCCACTGACGTTCCATCTGGCTTGGTCGCCGGATCACCTTAAGGTCATCGCCAAAATCGAGACGGCAGTGCTCGAGGGCGGGCTCTTCGCCATGGCCATGCCGCGCGGGAGCGGCAAGACGACATTGTGCGAGACGGCATGCCTGTGGGCTCTGCTCTATGGTCACCGTGAGTTTGTGACGCTCATCGGCGCTGATGAGGACCACGCAGCCGACATGCTCGACGCCATTAAGAGCGAGCTAGAGAACAATGACCTCTTGGAGGAGGACTTCTCGGAGGTTTGCGGCCCGATCCGGGCGCTCGAGGGCATCCATCAGCGGGCGGCGGGCCAGCTCTACCAGGGCGCTCGCACGCACGTTGGCTGGACGGCCAAGGAGATTGTGCTGCCCACCACCCCGGGAAGCGCCTCGTCGGGGGCGATCATCAAGGTGGCGGGGATCACGGGGCGCATCCGCGGCATGAAGCACAAGCGGGCGGACGGCAAATCGGTTCGGCCGTCGCTGGTGCTGCTGGACGATCCCCAGACAGATGAATCGGCCCGCAGTCCGTCGCAGTGCGCCACGCGCGAGCAGATCCTGGCCGGAGCGATCCTCGGTCTGGCTGGACCTGGGCGGAAGATCGCGGGGCTGATGACACTCACCGTCGTGCTGCCGGGGGATATGGCTGACCGATTGCTCGACCCCGAAAAGCACCCGCAGTGGCAGGGCGAGCGGACGCGGATGGTCTACGCCTTCCCCAGCAATGAAAAGCTCTGGCAACAGTACGCCCAGGTGCGAGCGGAGGGCCAGCGGGCCGGTCGAGGTACGGCTGAGGCGACGGAGTTCTACCGCACCCGTCGGGAGGACATGGATGCGGGGGCGAAGGTGGCGTGGCCGCAGCGGTTTAACCCTGATGAACTCTCCGCCATCCAGCACGCGATGAACCTCAAGCTCGACCAGGGCGAAGCGGCCTTCTGGGCGGAGTACCAGAACCAGCCACTGGAAGTGTCCCAGGAGGATGACCTGCTCGACGCCGATGCGATCGCCAACAAGACCAACGGTATGAAGCGCGGCGAGGTGCCGGTGGCGGTCAATCATCTGACGATGTTCGTAGATGTGCAGGGGAGCCTTCTGTTCTGGATGGTCTGCGGGTGGGAGGATGGCTTTACGGGTTACGTGCTGGACTACGGGGCGTATCCGGATCAGAAGCGGCCGTATTTCACGCTGCGCGACGCCCGGCGGACGCTGATGGGCGTTCACAAGGGCACGGGGCAGGAGGGGGCGATCTATGCGGGGCTCGAGGCGCTGACTACAGCGTGTCTGTGCCGGCAGTTCCGCCGCGATGATGGGGCGGACATGCGGATCGAGCGCTGCCTGATCGACGCGAACTGGGGCAACTCGACGGACGTGGTGTATCAGTTCTGCCGGCAGAGCCCGCACGCGGCGATGGTCATGCCCAGCCACGGGCGCTACGTGGGGGCCTCGAGCGTGCCCTTTGGCGACTACAAGCCCAAACGTGGCGATCGCGTCGGACTGCACTGGCGAATTCCGGGGGTTCAGGGCAAACGTGCCACGCGGCATGTGATCATTGACACGAACTACTGGAAGTCCTTCGTCCACGCTCGGCTGGCGGTGCCCATGGCGGATCCGGGGTGTTTGTCGCTGTTCGCGCCGGACGCGGCGTGCGGGGGTGGCGAACATCGGCAGTTGGCGGAGCATCTGACGGCGGAGTACCGGGTCAAGACCCAGGGACGGGGGCGTGAGGTTGACGAGTGGAAGCTGCGCCTTCCGGGGGCGGGACGGGATAACCACTGGCTCGATTGCCTGGTGGGGTGTGCGGTGGGGGCGAGTATGCAGGGGTGCGTGTTGTTTGGCACGGATGAGCGGCGAACGACGGCTC
>JADZET010000118.1 GCA_020850375.1 Phycisphaeraceae bacterium
AATGCACGATGCGAGCCGCTGCCTCGGGCACGAGGGCGCGCACGGCGTCGGACATCGGGCTGCCGATCTGCGATCGGTCGATCGTGGCGCCGATCAGACGCACGAACAGCGGCAGCATCCCTAGACGGTGCGCCAGCACAATCTGGCCCGCCACGGACAGGCCGTGGCTGCTCAGCGGGTCATCGTGCTGGAGCTGAAAGTCGAGAATCTGGTCCCACGCGCGGTCCAGCAGCCGACCGGCGGGAATGCCCGGGGCGCACACGGCATCGACAACCAGCAGCCCCGCGCGTCCCTCGACATGGTTGAGCAGCTCGGTGGGGTTGATGTCGAGGTCGATCACCTCGACGCCCGGATCCGCGAGGCGGCCGGCTCGGAGCATGCACGCCACGGCCGGTCCGAACGCGTCGTCACCGGCGTCACGGTTACCGCAGGTGGCGATCAGGATGGTCCCGACGGTCGGCGCCAGCTCGGTCACGACGTGGCCTCCACGGCGGGCAACTGGGTGCGTTTGAACTTGAGGAAGTGGACCGAGCAGCTGATGCACGGGTCATAGTTGCGGATCAGGTGCTCGCAGCGCAGGGCGGCGTCCTCGTCGGACAGGCCGACGATCTGCGCCGCCAGGTCGCGCAGGTCCTCCTCGATGGTGATCTGGTTCTGCGCGGTCGGCGGCATGATGTGGGCGTGGCGGATCGAGCCGTCGGCGTCGGTGTCATATTCGTGCCAGCAGACGCCGCGCGGCGCTTCGGTGCCGTGGGCCCCGTGGGCGGCCCGGGGTGTGATCACCACCCGGCAGCGGTCCGGGCGTTTGTAGCTGGCCATGATGTCCACGGCCAGCGCCAGGGCGTGGACCGTCTCGATCGCCCGCGCGGGCAGGCTCAGGAAGTTGTTCCGCCAGGGGAGCTTCTGCTTGAGCAGCTTGCAGACCTTCGGCAGCAGCTCGGCGGCACGCGGGTGGAGCTTGTCGTGGCAGAGGTTGAGCCGGGCCAGCGGGCCGACCATGTAGGCGCCGCGGCCCTTGATGACCGATTGCAGGGCCGTGGTGTGCGCCGCGTGCCGTTCCTGCACGGCCGCGCCGAACTCCTCCTGGGCCACGTCCAGGCCCTTGTTGGACCGGATCCGCCCGAGGTTCATCGGGTAGCCCTGGTCGGGGAAGAGACTGACGAACTCGTAGTCCCGGACGAGGTCTGGGTATTCGATCTTCTCGGCCAGGAAGAGGGTCAGCTCGCTCATCACCTCGAGGGCCTCGCGGACGGCCGGGAGCAGCTCGGCGACGGCCTCCTCATCAGGGGCGCGGTGGAAGCCGCCGACGCACATGCCCACGGGGTGGACCGCGCGGCCGCCGAGCAGGGCGACGATCTGGTTGCCGACCTTCTTGAGCGCCAGCGCTTTCTTGACCGCCGGGCCGTGGTCCGCGGCCATCGTCAGGGCGCTCTCGTAGCCCAGGAAGTCGGGCAGGTGCAGCATGAACATGTGCAGCACGTGGCTCTCGATCCACTCGCCGCAGTAGATCAGGTCGCGCAGCGCCTGGACCTGGGGAAGGGCCTGCACGTCATCGAACACGCCCATGGCCTTCTCGAGCGCGTAGGACGAGGCGGTCTGGTAGGCGATGGGGCAGATGCCGCAGATGCGGGCGGTGATGTCGGGGACCTCGGTGTAGTCGCGTCCGCGGAGGAAGGCCTCGTAGAAGCGGGGCGGCTCGTAGATTTTCAGCTGGACCTGCTCCACCTGATCGCCGCGCATGACCAGGTGCAGGGCGCCCTCGCCCTCGACCCGGGCCAGGGCCTTGACCTGGATGGTCCGGGTCGTGGAGCCGCTGTCAGGTTGATTGTTTTTCGATGCGCTCATATTGGTCACTCGCTTGCTTGAAGGGTTCGAGGTAACCGTTGAACAGGCGCAGCATCCGCTTCATGTCGCGCGGGCTGCGGCCCTGACGTTCGGTGAACTGCCGGCCGAGGGAGGCCACGTTGGGCTGCTCCATCGGGCCGAAGCATCCGTAGCACGCCCGGTTGCACGAGGGGCAGAGCGCCCCGCAGCCGTCCTGGGTGACCGGGCCGAGGCACGGCTGGCCCGCGCTGACCAGCACGCAGGGGTGCCCGCGGCGTTTGCACTCGACGCAGACGCTGTGGGTGGGGATGTTGGGCTTGCGGCCGACGAGCAGGGCGCTGACGAACTCCAGCAACTGCTCGTGGTTCACCGGACAGCCGCGCAGCTCGAAGTCCACGAAGACGTGGGCGGCGATCGGCGTGCAGGTCTCGAGCGTCTGGAGGTGTTCCGGCGAGGGATAGACGGTCCGGGCGTACTCGTGGACGTCCGTCCAGTTGCGCAGGGCCTGGATGCCGCCGGACGTGGCGCAGGCGCCGATGGTGACCAGCACCTTGCAGTCGCGGCGCACCTGGTGGATGCGCTCCTCCTCCTCGGGCGTGGAGATCGAGCCCTCGACCATGCCCACGTCATAGGGCGGGGGCAGGACGCGCCGCCGGGCCTCGAGGAAGTATGCGATCTCCACCGCGCCGACGAGGTCCAGGAGTTGGTCCTCGAGGTTCAGCAGCGAGAGCTGGCATCCGTCGCAGCTGGAGAATTTGTACACGGCCAGCCTGGGTTTGCCGCCGGTGGCGACCCCGGCGCCCGACCGCGTGTGTGAAAGCCGGTGGATGGGCATGATCAGATCTCCTCTTTGGCGAAGATGTCGGCGATGTCGCTGAAACAGAACACCGGTCCGTCGCGGCAGACGAACCGCGAGCCGTACTGGCAGTGCCCGCAACGTCCGAAGCCGCAGTTCATGTTGCGCTCGAGGCTGACGTACACGCGGCTCGGCGAGACGTGCAGTTGGAGGAAGCTCCAGGCGGCCACCCGGTTGAGGATGCGCGGGCCGCAGACCATCACCATGGTGCGTTCGGCGTTGACCTTGATGCGTCGCAGCAGATTGGTCACGACGCCGACGGGCCCGGCCCAGTCACCGGTGGCGTTGTCGACGGTGACCAGCACGTCGATGTCACCGGCCTCGGTCCACTGGGCGACCTCGTTGCGGTAGAGCTGGTCCTCGGGGCTGCGGCAGCCGTAGAGCAGGACGACGCGCCGGGCGCGGTCGCGGTGGCGTCGGAGCCAGTAGATCAGCGGGCGGATCGGCGCCAGCCCGATGCCGCCGGCCATCAGCACCACGTCGTTGCCGTCGAGCTTGTCCAGGGGCCAGCCCGTGCCGAACGGGCCGCGCAGCCCGATCGTCCGCGTGCCGTAGCCCCGGCTCATCTCGGTGATGGCGCGCGTCACGCTCCCGACCACACGGATGGTGTGCTCGAGGACCTGGGGCCTCTCGCAGTCGCTGCTGATCGAGATGGCCGCCTCGCCCACGCCGGGCACGTAGATCATGTTGAACTGCCCCGGCGTCCAGCGGTAGGCCTCACGGATGGCCGGGTCCTGGATCTGGAGCTGGACCGTGTAGGTGTTGAAGTTCTCCTGCTCGATGCCGATGATCTGCGTGGGCACGGGGATCCAGGTGTCCATCCCGCAGACGGGCTCGGGCCTGTTGGTGGTCATGGTGGTCATGGTCTGCCTCCTGCAAGCGCGCCGCCGGCCCGCCCGGGGCCGGCTCCAGGACGCGAGGCCTGCGCGTGGTCCTGTCGGATCGCCTCGATCTCCTGCGTCAAGTCGATGCCCACCGGGCACCAGGTGATGCACCGACCGCAGCCGACGCACCCGCCGCACCCGAACTGCTCGTGCCAGGTGCTGACCTTGTGCCGGAGCCAGTGGCGGTACCGGCCGCGGATCGTGTTGCGGACCGGGCCGGCGGTGGTGTAGCTGAACTGGTGGGTGAAGCACGATTCCCACTGCCGCGTCCGTGTCACCGCGGCGCCTCCCGGGGCGGCTCCGGGGGCACTTGCGGGGGCGGCTTCGTGGGCACTGAGCTCGTTGCTGTCCACGACGGTCGAGCAGAAACAGGTCGGGCAGACCATGGTGCAGTTGCCGCAGGAGAGGCAGCGTTTGGCGACCTGGTCCCAGTGCGGGTGATCGACGTTGTCCCGCAGCAATTCGCGGACACCGTCGGTGTCGAGGCGTCTGCCCATGTGGTCGCGGGCGCGGGTGAGCTTGAGCTCCTCGAGGTCGATCTCCGCGGCCGACGGCGGCCGGGCCCCGAGCTCCTCGAGCAGGCTTTGCCCGCGCGGGGAGCCGACGCGTGCGACGAACCCGCCACGCAGCGGCGTCAGGGAGAGATCGAATGGGTGGTGGTCGGTCGTCTCCGGCCCGGTGCCCCAGCTGGCACAGAAGCAGGTGCCGCCGGGGCGGGTGCAGTTGACCGCGATCAGGACCGCCTGCTCACGGACCTGCCGGTAGTAGGTCTCCGACTCGCAGGCGAACGGCTTGCTGCCTCGCTCGGCGTCGAAGACGCGGTCCTGCACGGCGATCGCCGCCAGTTCGCACGGCCGCACGCCCAGCAGCGCCAACTTCGGCGGCGGGGGCGCTCCCTCGTCGAGCACGAACCGGTTCTCCGAGACGTGCATCTTGAAGAGCTGCTGCCGCGGCGGGAACAGGTAGCGCTTGGGCCCCTCGGGACCGACGACGTACTCGAACGGCAGATGGTCGTCTTCAGAGGAGTCAGCCTCGGTCAGCCGGTAGTGTCCGCCGTCCTGCTCGTCACGCACGCCGTGGGCGATCTGGTCGGCGTCGGTGATCGGGCGGAAGGCGATCACCCCGTCACGGACCCTCGGGGCGATCACCTGATACCCCTGGCCCATGAGCGAGCGGACCATGCGGTCCAGCCCCTGGTTGTCGATGAACCAACGTTGACTTCGTCTGCCTTGGTCTTGTTTGACCATGAACCTGCTCCTTACGGTGTCCTACTTGTCCCAAGCCCGTCCGAGCAACCGCCTGCCCGCGCCGCGCGCTATCAGCGCCAGTATCGCGAGGATCAGGCAACCCATCAGCAATGGCGCCACGGCGTACTCGCCCCACAGAGCCGCGTGTTCTTGCCAGGCGTCGATCGCGGCGATCATGCCCGTGGACGTCAAGGTCAGTCCGTGCGAGGCGAGGCTGGACTCCAGTCCGTCCGGCCAGGGGCTGGCGCCGAGGGCCGCCGCGACAGCGACGATCGGCACGACCAGCGCGATCACCCGCGCATTGAGCCTGGCAACCAGGTCGGCGGCGGCGACGGTAGCACCCGCTTCCACCAGGCCGATCAGCGCGTGCACACCGAGCATCGCCGGAACGATCGAGCCCCATTGCGATCGTGCCGCCGGTTGGCTGAGCAGCTCCAGGACGCACGCCAGCGCCGCCAGCTCCACCGACAGCCATGCGCCGGCCGCCAGTGACGCAAATTTCCAAGTGCTTCGCCACTGCCCAGCCAACCTCTTCCACAGCGGGAAGACGACCAGACACGGGATCACGCCCATGTTCAGAACGTTGAGCCCCAGGGCCGACAGCCCACCGTCGGCATAACAGACCCCTTGCACCGCCAGCAGCAGCGTCATCGCGGCCAGTGCCCACGCGCTGCCGAACCAGTACGCCAGCAGGAACCCGCCGATCATGTGCCCGCTGGTGCTGCCGGGGATCACGGTCACGTTGAGCGCCTGCGCGGCGAACACCAGGGCCGTGCCGACGGCAAACCGCCAGGGATCGGGCCTGTGATCCCGACGGGCCATCAAGAACCCGACGCAGGCGCCTACCCCGGCCACGCCCAGTCCGAGGACCGCGCATGCCGGGGTCACGACTCCATTGCCTAGATGCATGTCAGCTTCCTTTCCGCCCCGTCAGCAGATGCGGGGCAGTTGTTCGCCGTAGGGTTTCTGGACCACGCGCCGGCCGCCGATGTCCGTGCGAAGCTCGCACATTCCGTCGGCGACATCTCCGATCTCGCCGATCACCGCCGCGCCGCGACCCAGCGGATGGCTTCGCATCGCCCCCAGAGCCCGCTCGGCGTCCTCCGGACGGACCACGACCACCACCTTGCCCTCGTTGGCGACCTCGAGCACGTCGAGCCCGAGCATCTCGGCGGCATGCTCGGCGACGGGGCGCACCGGGATCGCCGACTCTTCGAGCATGACGCGCCAGCCGCCGCGCTGGGCCAGATCGACCGCCACGCCCGCCAGGCCCGCGCGGGTAGGGTCGCGCATGAACACGACATCTGGCGCGAGATGCAGCAGGTGTGAAATCAGGCCATTGAGCGGGGCGACGTCGCTGATGAGCGTCGAGCGCACCTCGGCCATCTCACGTGCGAGCATGACCGTCAGGCCGTGCTCCCCGATCGGGCCGTTGATGAGGATCTTGTTGCCAGGTCGCACCAGGTCAGGGGACAGACGTCGACCCATCGGGACGCGACCTATGCCGGCGGTGGTGATGAAGATGTCCTCGCCGCTGCCGCGGTTGACCACCTTGGTGTCGCCGGTCACCACCTTGACGCCGGCCTCTTCGGCGGCCTGCGCGATCGAGTCGAGGATGGCTTCGATGTCGCCGACGGCAAAACCCTCGGAGACGATCAGCCCCAGCGCCAGGCCCATCGGCACGGCGCCGCAGACGGCCAGGTCGTTGACCGTGCCGCAGACCGCCAGTCGCCCGATGTCGCCGCCGGGGAATCGCCACGGCTGCACGACGTACCCGTCGATGGTCAGGGCGAGCTTGTCCTGGCCGACCGAGGGCAGGATGCCCGAGTCCAGCAGCTCGCCGAGCATGGGGTTGTTCAGGCGCGGCAGCACCGCCTGGCTGAGCAGGTCGTCGGTCATCTGTCCGCCGCCGCCGTGCGCGAGCATGATGTGGCCCCGCGTGGTGATCATGTCATCACCTCCCTCTCCTGCCGTGCGGATCGGACCGTGGGGGCGCCGGCGCGCTGGTACTTGAACCAGGCCTGGCACGTGCCCTCCGAGCTGACCATGCACGGGCCGATCGGATGCACCGGGGTGCAGGCCGTGCCGAACAGCTTGCAGTCGCGAGGCGTCACCCTGCCGGTGATCACCTGCCCGCAGAGGCATCCCTTGGGCTCCTGGTCCTGTGCGGGCGCCAGGTTGAACCGGCTCTGGGCGTCGAAGGACTGGTACTTGCTCCTGATGACCAGGCCGCTGCCGGGGATGGCGCTCAATCCGCGCCAGCGCACCTCGGCCGGCTCGAACACCTCGTCCAGGAGCCGCTGCGCCGTGTGGTTGCCGGTGGGCGTCACCGCCTCGACGTACTGGTTGACCAGCTCGGCGCGGTGATCGCAAGCCTGCTCGGACAATTCCGCCAGGGCCGCGGCCATCTGCCGCGGCTCAAACCCCGCGACCACGCAGGGCAGCCCGTGATCCCGCACGATCGGACGATAGACCTCGGAGCCGATGATCACCGACACGTGACCCGGGCAGAGGAACCCATCGAGGCGGACCTCGCCCGCGTGCAGCAGCGCCAGCATGGCGGGCACGACGCGCTTGTGGCTGGCCAGCACGGTGAAGTTGGTGACGTGTCGGCGCTGCGCGGTGAGAATGGCCGCCGCCGCCCCGGGCGCCGTCGTCTCGAACCCCACCGACGCCAGCACGACCTGGCGATCCGGGTGCTGCTCGGCGAACGACAGGGCGTCGAGCGCGCTGTACACGATACGGATCGCGGCCCCGCCGCCGCGTGCGGATTCAAGGCTGCCTCGCGCCCCGGGGACACGCAGCATGTCGCCGTAGGTGCAGAGGGTCACGTTCGGTCGCTGCGCCAGTTCGATGAGCAGGTCGATGTCACCCTGGGCGGTCACGCACACGGGGCAGCCCGGACCACTCAGGAGCGTCACGTTGTCCGGCATCAGGCTGTGCAGTCCGCTGCGAAAAGCGCTGGTCGTGTGCGTGCCACAGACCTCCATGAACACCAGCTCCCGACCGGACGAAGCGGCCGAGGATCGCAAACGCAATAGCGACATGGACAGGTCTGTGGCGGACGGCATCATGGTTATCCAGCTTCACGCTTGTCGACATCACGGATCACGGCAAAGGTCGCCCGGGCCTGCTCCGGGTCCAGCCGCTGAATGACAAAACCGGCGTGGACGAGCACCCAGTCCCCCGAGCTCACCTCGGGCGTCATGATGGTGCTGACGCGCACTCGATTGCCGTGCATGTCGGCCACGGCTTGCTCGCCGTGGCAGCTCACGAGTTGGGCAGGCACTGCTAAACACATAAAAAATCCCTTATCTCACGGTGATCAAGTGACTCTGCCGCCGCGGCGATCGCCGCTTGCCCGAGTGCCAGCCCCCCATCCCCGGCGGGGACCCGCTGATGACGCAGCACGGTCAGCCCGTGCCGTTGGCACAGAGCGGTCACGGACCGAGTCAGTCTCTGGTTGTTGAAGACGCCGCCGGAAAGGGCGACGGTGGGCACGCCCAGTTGCTCGCTGAAATGCAGGACACTCTCGAACCAGGCCGCGGCCAACTGGTCATGGAAGATCGCCGACCACTGGGCCGGGGACCGTCGGCCGGCAGGGTCGTCGAGGATCGCTCGCACCAGCGGCGACAGATCGATCACCGCAGGGGTGTTATCGCGGCGCAGGCGGAACATCGGGCGAGGTTCGAGGCCATCGACCACGGGTTCGGCCATCGATTCGAGCGCCATGGCCGCCTGGGCCTCGAAGTCATTTCGCTCGCACACACCCAGCAGCGCCGCCACGCCGTCGAATACCCGGCCGGCGGCACTGCTCAGGGCGCAGTTCACATTCCGGCGGATCATGGTGGTCAGCATGCGCCGTTCATCGGCCCGCGGGATCAGCCGGATCGCCGCGGGGTGCCGATCGAAGTCATCGCCCAGCGACTGGTGCAGCAGCGCCATTGCGCAGCGACGGGTGTCGCGGGCAGCGGCGTCGCCCCCCGCAAGGCGCAATCGAGCCAGGTGCGCCAAGCGCTTGAAATACGGCGGTTGGGCCAGCAGCAGTTCACCGCCCCAGAAGGCGCCGTCGGCGCCATAGCCCGCGCCGTCGCACACGATCACCAGCGCCCTGCCGGTGAAGCCGTGCTCGGCCAGCACCGCCGCGGCGTGCGCCTGGTGGTGCTGCACCGGGATCAACGGGATGCCCGCCTCGCATGCCAGCCGCTGGGCGTGCCTCGTGCTCAGGTACCCTGGGTGCAGATCATGAGCGATCCACTGCGGCCGTGCAGCGAAGAGATCGCACAGATCGGCGATCGTTCGGGTGAAGGACTCATACGCCAGCGCGTGTCGGAGGTCGCCCAGGTGCTGGCTGAGGATGGCTTGGTCGCCGCGGACGATGGCGACGGTGTTCTTGAGGTCGCCCCCCACGCACAGCCCGACTGACCTGCTTGCGGTCGGCAGCTTGATGCTTCCGGGGGCGTAGCCGCGCGACCGTCTCACCGGCTGGGGCGGCAGGTACTCGCCCGCATCCAGCACGACCGAATCGTCCACGCAGCGATGGATCGGCCGGCTGTGCCAGAGCATGAAGTCGCAGACGCTCGCCAGCCTGACCCTCGCCTCGTGGTTGTCGATCACCAGCGGCTCATCGCTGGAATTGGCGCTGGTCATGACCAGGGCGTCGATCGAACGGTCCAGCTCGTCAAACAGCAGGTGATGGATCGGGGTGTAGGGGAGCATGACCCCCAGTCGGTGGTTGCCCGGCGCCACCGTGTCGGCGATGGCGGCCTCGGCGTCGCGGGGCGCCAGCACGATGGGGCAGGCGGGCGACCGCATCAGACGCCGGGCCGCGGCGCTGAGGGTCACCAGCCGCTCCGCCGCTGCCATGCTGCGCACCATCAGGGCGAAGGGTTTGGCCTCGCGATTCTTGAGCCGGCGCAGCCGCGCCACCGCGTCCTGCCGGTCGGCGCGCACCGCCAGGTGAAATCCGCCGAGGCCCTTGATCGCCACAATGCGCTGATCCTCAAGGGCGCGGGCCGCTTGAACGATCGGATCCCCTTTCATCCTCGCTCCCCTGGCGTCGACGAACTCGACCGCGGGGCCGCACGCGTGGCAGGCAATGGGCTGAGCATGGAAGCGTCGGTCCGACGGGCGGGTGTATTCCTCGCGGCACGATGGGCACATGGTGAATGCCGCCATCGTCGTGTTCGGCCGATCGTAGGGCACGGCCCGGAGGATGCTGAACCGCGGACCGCAGTTGGTGCAGGTGATCAGCCCGTATCGGTGCCGTCGGTCGTGGGGGTCGAAGAGTTCTTGCAGGCAGTCGTGGCACAGAGCGGTGTCCACCGCGACCTGTGCGGTCACCAAGTCGTCGGGGCCATCAGCCCGGGATGCGTCAATGCGGAAGCCGTCCTCGTCGTGCCGCATCGGCACGGTGCGAACATGCACGGCATCAAAGCGAGCCAGGGGTGGCCGCTGATCTTCCAGGGCCCGCGAGAAACGCTCGAGCTGCTCGACACTTCCCTGGGCTTCGATGCGGGCGCCCGAGAGGTCGTTGCGGATGAATCCTTGTAGGGACAATGCACGAGCAAGGCGGAAGACCAGCGGCCGAAGACCGACGCCTTGCACCTGACCTCGGACGATCCATTGCCAGCGTTCGGATCGCTCGCAACTGATCACGACAGGATCCATCAAGTACCCTCCAGTTCGGGGTTTGATGTACCGGTCAACAGGAGATATTATGGGATTTTTATGACAATGGCAAGACTGGACCTGCCCGGCCGGTGTATTCCGACGTGGACATACAGCATCTCGCCTATGAATTCTCGCGGTTGCTGTCACGATCAACATTACGGAGCAGCGCGGAAACGCCGAATAGTCCCCGCCAATCCGCGGCTCTCTGAAAAACAACAAGGCCCCCATTTCGGGACCTTGCTCGCAGGCGGTGTGCGATCAGGGATTCGTCAATCGGTCTCGAAAAAAGGCGTTGTTAGTGACAGATGTGTCAGACATTGCCGAAGCAGTGGCCACACAAGTGCATTACAGATAATGTGTTGCGTCATGTCATGGCGTAGGCCCTGACATGGACGTTGCCGGGATCGGCCCGCGGGTTTGTAAACGACCTACCAAGTCAGAGAGCGTTGGGCCTGCAAGGTGTGCATGCATGCGGGCGACGGACTGCTGTTGATCACTAGCTCAGCGTGAGGAGGTCAGTCGCCGCAGGCCCAGCACGCTTGCCAGCAGCAGAAAACTCAGCGACGCTGGTTCGGGAATGGCTGTGACCTGGATCGAAGGAAGATTGGCCAGAACTGAGCTGAACCCAACGATTGGCAAGGGATCGTTGTTCGCGAATGGGTCATAGCCTGGATCGTCGAGTGAAAGGGTGGGGCCTAGCAGCTCGATCCCCTGGTCGTCGACAACGATCGTGATCGGCGACGAGAAGCCGGCCGTGGTCCAGATGCCGATCCTCGAGAGCAGGTCGTGGCCGGCGGAGGTGTCGACGCTGGCCGTGGGGTCCTCGAGCATCCCCGTGGAGTAGATCGCCAAGGTGATCACGCCCGGCCCGTAGCTGAAGAACGTCGACAAGCCATTGAACACGTACTCGGGGTCCGTGAACGGCTCGACCACGGGCTCGAGGTAGCCGTAGTCCGTGCCCGCGACGCCCGTCGGCGAACTGATGACCAGGCGCACGCCGAACAGGTTCAGGTCCTGGGCGTCGGTCAGCCGCAGCTCAACATCAAAGCTGCCGCCTGGAACGTAGGTGGCCGGGGCGTTAAGCGTGAGAATCGGGGAGGCTTGGGCAAAAGAGACGAACAAACTGCATACTACCGCCCAGGTCAGCAGACGTGCAGGCATCGCTAATCTCCGCCGCAATAGTTGGATCGACATATTCTTACCCTCACTCATATCGCTCAGACACAAAAAAATCAAGCGCAATAGACGTGAGCTGACGCCGCAAAAAGTCCTGACGGCGGAATAAACGGACCCATCGGCAAATACTTTGAATTACGTGCCTGAAGTGGTAAGCTGCTCCGGTCGTCGTTTTTTTTGAAGAAGAGGGACATCTGGAAGGGGATTGGTGGAGGCGCGTACCCGCTGGCGTCGTTCCTGGCGAGGGCTGCTGAACAAGTACGTTCAGCGGTCGGGGCATGGCTTGGAGGACGGCGCGTTCGATTGCTTTGGGAACGATCAGGCACGGGCCGCCGGGCTCGAGCAGCTCGAGCCGCGACTGCTGCTGTCGGCCGGCCCGCAGATCGTGGGGCTGAGCGCGCAGGGGGCGAGTGGTGACCCGTTCAGCACGCTCCGCGTCGAGTTCGATCGCCCCATCGATGCCAGCTCCTTTACTCCCGACGACGTCCAGATCACCCGCACCGGTGGCGCGGCCTCGCCCCAGGCCATCACCGCCGTGGACGACACGCACTTCGACGTCACCGTCGCCGGCGCCAACACCTCCGCGGTCTACAGCCTCCTGATCGGCCCGGACATTCTCGACGCCGACACCCACGCCGCCATGGACCAGGACGGCGACGGCTTGGCGGGCGAGACGGACCAGGACGCGTATCTGGCCCGCCTGGTCAGCGCGACGACCACCGTCGGCGAGGCCGACTTCCAGTTCGACCACCTGAACCTGCTGGTCTACGGCGTGACGCTGACGATCAACGGCCCACACGACCTGACGAGCCTGTCGGTTCTCGGCGGGGCGGTTGTCACCCATTCACCCACGACCATTGACCATGAATACCGGCTCGAGTTGAACATCGACGGCGGGCTCTGGATCGACGCGGCGTCGAAGATCGACGTGAGCAATCGTGGCTATCTGATCAACTACACCGATGGCAACACCACGGCCGGCGCCGCCGACCGAAAGGCTGGGGGCAGCTACGGCGGCTCGGGCAGCTCGGGCGACGGCGCGATCAACGCCGTCTATGGCGACTACCGCGACCCCGATGAACTCGGCGCCGGTGGCGGGGGGCTCTGGGGGGCGGGCGGTTCCGGCGGCGGGCTGATCCAGATCACGGCCGACACCGCCGTGGTCGACGGCCAGATCCTGGCCAACGGCGGCTCCGGCGGGTACTCGAGTCGTACGGCCGGCTCCGGCGGCGGCATCCGTCTGGACGTCGGCGTCCTGTCCGGCGCCGGCACGATCTCGGCCAGCGGCGGCAATGGGTACGGCGACGGCGGCTCCGGCGGCGGCGGCCGCGTGGCGGTCTATTTCGACCAGTTGAATTTCGCCAAGTCCGGCTTCTGGGCCGTCGGCGGCTCGAGCGATCCAGGCCGCGCTACGGCCGGCACGATCTACCTCAAGGACCGCGCCGTGGGCGGAATTGGGGAATTGCGCATCGACAGCCACGATCTGGCCGGGGCCTTCACCACGCCGCTGGGGTTGCCCAGCGACACCGTCTTCGAGGCGGACCATCTGGTGATCACCGGCCAGAATGCCTCGGCCGCCCCCGAGCACCAGATGGAACTCCACGTCAGCCAGCTCAGCCTGCTCGCCGGCGGCGTATTGACCCACCGCTACTCCACCAGCACCGAGACCTTCAGCCTCGTCGTGACGGTGGCTGACCTCCTGACCATCGACGCCTCTTCCCGGATCGACGTGAGCAACCGCGGCTACCTGATCGGCTACACCGATGGCAACACGGTCAGCGGAAGGGCTGACCGCAAGGCCGGCGGCAGCTACGGCGGCTATGGCAGTTCACAGGATGGAGCGACCAACGCGGTCTACGGCGACTACCGCGACCCCGACGAGCTCGGCTCCGGCGGCGGGTGGCTCTGGGGGGCGGGCGGCTCGGGCGGCGGCCTGATCCGCATCGCCGCTGACACCGCCGTGGTCGATGGCCAGGTTCTGGCCGACGGCAGCTCCGGTGCATATTACGGACGGACCGGCGGCTCGGGCGGCGGCATCCGCCTGGACGTCGGAACCCTCACCGGCACGGGCAAGATCTCGGCCAGCGGCGGCAACGGCTACGGCGATGGCGGGGCCGGCGGCGGCGGACGCGTGGCGATCTATTACGACACGCTGGAAATGGTTGCCTCGCAGCTCTGGGCCATCGGCGGCCGCGACAGCGACGCCGGGGCGGCCGCGGTCGGCTCGGTCTATCTCAAGGATCGCTCCGGCGCCGGAGAGCTTCGGTACGACGGCCAGGGCCTGTCCGCCGGTGTCTGGACGCCCATGGGACTGCCTGGCGACACGGTCTTCGAGGCGGATCGTCTGGTGATCCGTGGCGGCGGCGTGGTGGCCGCGCCCGAGCACCAGATAGAGGTCCACGTCAACAGCCTCAGCCTTGAGGGCGGGGCGGTGCTGACCCACCGCTACACGACCACGGCGGAAAGTTTCAGCCTCGTGGTGAGCGTCACGGGTCAGCTCGCGATCGATGCCGATTCCCGGATCGACGTGAGCAACCGCGGGTATCTGCTCGGCTACACCCAGGGCAACACCACCGACGGCGCGGCCCTGAGAAAAGCGGGTGGCACCTACGGCGGGTATGGGAGCTCCAATGACGGGGCCACTAACGCCGTCTACGGCGACTACCACGACCCCGACGGGCTTGGCTCCGGCGGCGGGAACATCTGGGGCCAGGGTGGCTCGGGCGGCGGTCTGATCCGCATCACTGCCGGCTCTGCGGCCGTCCATGGCCAGATCCTGGCCAACGGCGGCGGCGGCTGGTACTACGGACGGACCGGCGGCTCGGGCGGCGGCATCCGCCTGGACGTCGGAACCCTCACCGGCACGGGCAAGATCTCGGCCAGCGGCGGCAACGGCTACGGCGACGGCGGGGCCGGCGGCGGCGGACGCGTCGCGGTCTATTACACCACGCTTGAAATGGCCGCCTCGCAGCTCTGGGCCATCGGCGGCCGCGACAGCGACGCCGGGGCGGCCGCGGTCGGCACCGTCTACCTCCAGGACGCCACAGGCCACGGCGAATTGCGGCTCGACGGCCAGAACGTGACCTCCGGCGCCTGGACACCCCTGGGGCTGCCCGGCGAGGAAAGTTTCACGGCCGACGATCTGGTCCTTCGCGGCACCGGCGTGGTGGCGGCGCCCGAGCACCAGATGCCCCTGACGCTGAGCAACCTCTCCGTGCTCGACGCGGCCGTCCTGACGCATCGGGTCACGACGACCGCGGACACCTTTAGCCTTCAGATCACCCTTGCCGGCCTGTTGACCGTGGACGCCACGTCCCGCATCGACGTGAGCAACCGGGGGTACACCTGGGGGCACACGGTCGGCAATGACACGGCGACCGCCGCGGGGAGCAAGGCCGGCGGGAGCTACGGCGGGTATGGCGCTTCAACCAGCGGCGCCA
>JADZET010000119.1 GCA_020850375.1 Phycisphaeraceae bacterium
TACGCCCTATGAGCAAGAATCCACACCACCCCCTGGTCTACAAGACCACCAAGGCCCAGGATGTCGCCGCCTCCGTAGACGCCGCCCTGCTGCTCCAGCTCAACCGGCTCGAGAAGTACACCTCCAAGCGGGGCCAGCTCGGCACGGCCATCAGCGCCGAGGCCTTCTTTGAGACCGTCGACCACCCGGCCGAGCCCTGGGTCTGCTACATGGTGCCCGACGAGTACCTTGAGGTGATGCCCTTGTCGGAGATGACCGAGGCCGAGGCGGACAAGGCCTTCGGCTTGACCGTGCCCCTGGGCGTGATCCCTCTGCATGAGGAGGTCGAGGCCGCCAAGCTGGCCGAGGCGGGCGCCGCCGAGGAGCCCGGCATCGTCGCCCGTGTGCTTAGCGCCGTGGCCGGCCTGTTCAGGCGGACCTGAGCCTTCTCCCATCCCCACCCGCAAGGAGCGACCGATGAACACGACGAAGCACCGGCATCTCGTCTGGATTCTGCTGCTGGGCCTCGGCGCCGCCGCCCTCTCGCCGTGCGCCCTGGCCCAGGAGACCCAGCCCTCCGAGCCGCAGACACAGCCCGCACTCTCCAAGTACGACATGAACGGCGACGGCGTGGTCAACATCCAGGACAGCAACGACTTCATCGCGGCCATGCTGGCCGGCTACTTCACGGTGCAGGACATCAACCCCTTCCTGGCCGAGGTAGCCCAGTCTCAGCCCCAGATCCAGGTGATCATCGGCACCGGCGGCGCCATCTACGTGGACAACGAGATCCCGATTCAGTCTGGGGCCGATCCCGACAGGTTCTACATCGTCTGCCGCGGCCTCGTGGCCATCGAGGGCGTCGAGTACGCCCTGACCACTGACGGCCGGCGGTGTGAGGTGCTCAGGCTCTGCGGCCAGCTCGGCGTGCCCCGCGAGCAGGTGACCATCGTGATCATCCCCAACCCGCCACAGCCGTGATGGAAACGACGATGGGGGATGGGCAGGCGGACAAGGGCGAGAAGATCGGGTAACATGGACGCCATGGACAAGCCATCGCTGAAAACGAGGGCCTTTACCGACGGACCCGGCGGCAAACCGGTCGAGGAATGCCACCACGGCGAGAAGATTCAGGAGGCGTGGATCAGCAGTCTCGCCGAGATGGTGCTGAGGGGTGCTGGTTGGATCCCCAAGAGCCTTAAGATAGGTCTTGAGATCATCTGTGTTTTTCCACATCGCGTCTTTATTGTGTTCTTCCTGGGGGATTCGAGAGATTCTCTGGACATCAATCTTGCGAGCGTCGAAGCCCACGGCTCGTGCCTCACCGAGAGCCTGGACGACTACTACACCCGACGCATCATGGAGGACCTCGCCCAGGCGTGCCTCAAGGAGATAGCTCGACTGCTCGGCCTCGTGTATTCACACCCACCCAAGGAGCATCCCATGCAGGATTCAGACATCTTCGGCGCCAACTGGCGGGCCCTCGACTATCCGGTCTACCGCAGCCACAAGGCGGTCAAGGCGTTCAAGATCTTGGCAGTCTTGGCAGTCGATGGAGAAAACAATAAAATCACCTCTCTCCTGGGAAAGTCCGGTCAGTACTGCACTGTCTCTGATGAGTGGATGCATCGCCACCACCCAAAGGTCGGCGGCTACGTCGTCTTCTACCATGACGGCTACGTCTCCTACTCCCCCGCCGAGGCGTTCGAGAGCGGCTACACCCTGCTTCCCCACGCCTTCACCAAAGATCAGGCGGTCAAAAACTACGTCGAAGCCACGATTCAGAGCCTTAAGGACACGCCTCCCTCCGCCAGCCAGGTGCAGACACAAGCTCAGCGCAACGTGGAGACCGACTGCACCGTCACGCAAGAAGAACTGGACGCCGCCGCGAGCAGGCCGAGGGGTGACGACCCCATCGGTGTGGTTACATCCGAAGCGGATCGTCTCGTTCGTCGGTCCGGCTCCTGGATCGGGGGCAGATCCCTGGCCACACACAGCCCCTCCAACGTGGCCTCGATTGACGGCATCGGGCCTGGCGGAGCCCATCACCACTACAAGGTCATGATGGGGCCTTCCGGGACGTGCGACATCTGGTTTTTTAGAGGGCCTAGAAACTCGACGGGGGCCGGGGCTGGCCTCTTCGAGGACGACCTGCTGGCGATCCTCGAGGACCGCATGGCCTGCTTCGAGCGGGGCGAGTTCAGCCACCCGGCCAACCACGAGGCCCTGCTGCACATCCAGAAGGCCCGCGAAGCCCTGGCCGGTCGGGTGGCCGAACGCCTGGCCCGTGGCGTCCTGGGAAAGCACGAGAAATGAGTCCAAAAGAACCGCTGACGATCTCCTGTCGTGTCATCGGCGGCCCCTGCGACGGACGGCTGATCACCGTGCCAGCCGACTCATCCGGCCCGCTGTCCGAGGTGCTTTACCTGATACCTCCGCCCATCACTTATGTGTATGTTTTCAACTCGGGACCGCCCTCGAACGAGGATCGCGTTTTTCGTAATGCCATCTACAGGTTTGATTTCAACCGCTTCACCTACGTCTTTTCAGGGATGTCGTGACAAAATGGGTACCCCTTCATCGTCGCCAACTGTCTCCGTCACCCTTGTGGGAGGTCCGCGCGGCGGGGATATTCTGCTTGTCCCGGCGACGCGCCGCTACCTTCCACTCCCCAAAATGTTGCTTGTGCCATTTAGACCGAAGCGGCATATGCAATTCTTGCCCGCCAAGGGCCGGAACTTCGATCGTCTTTTTGGGACCGCAGTTTACCGATGGCGTCCGAAGCGTAAGGCCTTCGTGTTTGCCCACATCGAAGCATGAGCGGCATCGGGGCCGGCTCGTAGCTGTCACCCCATGAACAGGATGCCGGTCGGAGCCCCGCTGGTCGCCGGCGGGGTTTTTGTTTAAGATGTCCGACATGCACGTCACGGCACTGGCCCCCTGGATGGGCGCGAAGCGCGGCATGGCCGACCTGATCGTCAGGGCCCTGGGGCCGCACCGCGTCTACTGGGAGCTATGCTGCGGGAGCATGGCCGTGCTGCTGGCCAAGCCACCCGTGCAAGCCTTCTTCGCATCGGGGGCAACGGCGTCGTCCCCCTCTGCGCCGCCCGGGCCTTCGTTGAACTTTTCGCGTGCGTTATGGATGAACTGGTGGACCCGTCATAGGCGGGCCCTTTGTTTGATCTTGGAGGTATCCCTTGAGCACCACCACCGTGACCACACTAAAGAACGCGGACTGGGATCGCCTGGAGAAGAACGTGACCCGCAAGATCGGGTTACTCCGGGCGACCGTGGCGGCGTTGCCCGAGGACGAGACGGGCAACAAGATCGCGCGTGATATCTATCTGCCGCTGGTGAGACTGCTTGCCAACTTCTGCGCGTCGATCGATGAGGAGGTCCCGCAGGACGATGGGCCAGCCGCAGAAGCCGCCGGATGTTCGCCATGAAGTCCATTCAGCTACCTCTCTTCCCGGCGACAAAGATCACCCTAACCAGCACGTTTGAGGAGATGTTTTTAGCTGGTGGGGTGTGGCTAAACGAAGCCGAAAGACGTGAGCGTTGGGAGAGGTGGAAGCATATAGCCAGGAAGCGTAAGTGCAGCAAATTAGCGGAAGAATACTGGGCTGATGTTTCCGCTTGCACAGAAGGGGGGACCTGTAAGCATCTCAGCGGAGACTGGTGTACCCAGTTCGGCCTTCCCGCAACCGTCAACCCTCTCTGGAGCTTCCGCAGTGGCACGATCGGTATGGCCTGCATGGGGTTCGGGAAAGATCCCCCCTCCCCCGACGCCGTAGGATGAGCCGGCATGACCCTCCTCGACGCCGAGGCCCAGAGCACCGTCCAGGCCGCCGACCACGCGGCCCGGCAGTCCAACCGCTTCCGGCAGGTCAGCCCGGTCTGGTACTTCGCGCCGCATGACAAGGGCCAGATCCAGGCCATCGCCTCCGACGCCACCTACCGCATCCTGATCCCCGGCAACGGATTCGGCAAGACCACCACGATGGCCATGGACGCCGAGTTCCTGCTCCAGGGCATCGACCCCTTCAAACCTCATATTCTCCCCAAGGGCCGGCCGGCGGTGGCGGCCTGGTTCTGCATGAAGTACCAGCAGTTCGAGCTGATCCGACCCCTGCTCGAAAAGGTCCTGACCCGCACCTGGAAGTGGGACGGGCAGAAACATCGCTACCGCTGGCCCAACGGGGCCCAGCTCTTCATCCTCTCCTCGGACTCGGACTGGACGGCCATCCAGGGCATCCCCCTTGACGCGGTCTACTTCGATGAACACCCCGGGCGCGGCTTCTGGAACGAGATGCTCTACCGCCGCCGCGGGGAGTACCTCACCCGCTACATGGTCGCCGCCACCATGACCCAGGGGCTGACCTGGTTCATCAAGGAGGTGATCCAGCCCTGGGAGAAGTACTGCATGGACAAGGGCCTGACCCTTGACCAGGCCATGGAGGCCCAGCCCCACCCCACCACCTTCTGCTGGCTCAAGGGCGGCATCGAGGACAACCCAGCCATGAGCCGGTCCGATGTCGAGCACTACGACTCGATCACCACCACCTGCGAGGCCGAGCGGGGCGTCCGCCGGCGCGGCGGCTACGCCGACTTCACCGGGCGTGGCGTGTTCGACCGCGGGGTCCTCGACCGCCTGATCGCCCGCGCCCTGCCGGGGGAGGTCGGCGGCTTCGTGTTCCTGCCTGACTCGGACGTCCGGCTGGCCGAGCGCCTGCCCCACCGGCCGCGCGGCACCAACCTGCACCGCTTCTGGGGCGCCCGCGAGCCGCGGTTCTTCCGCTGGGTGCCCGACGCACCACCGGAAGGGGGACGCATCACCCTCTTCGAGCCCCCGGACCCCGGCCAGGCAGGCAACTACGTGGTGGGCGCCGACTTCGCCGCCGGGCTCGAGGGCATGGACTACGACGCCGCCGTGGTGGGGCTCAAGACCCCCGAGGGGCCCGTCCGCCAGGTGGCCGAGGCATTGGGCCACTGGGGCGACGTGGCCTTCGCCGAGGTCCTCTACGCCCTCTGCACGGTCTACTTCAACGCCTTCCTGTGCGGGGAGCGGCAGTTCGGCCTGCCGACCATGCGCCGGCTCTATGATGAGATGGGCTACAGCTACCAGTATGCCCAGCGCGACGACCAGCGCCGCAGCCGCCGGCCAAGCGACCTGCTCGGCCATCACCGCTTCGCCGGCGACACCATCATCCCCCGCCACCAGGCCGACCTGCGCAACGGTTCGATCGTCCTGGTCAGCCCCGACTGCCTGGAGCAGCACCGCCACTACCAGTTCCGGCCGCGCAAGCAGAACGTCATGATCGACGACGTCCGCCGCAGCGGGGACCTGACCACCGGGGCCCCCGACGGCGAGTTCGACGACCTGGTCATGGCCGCCGCCTACATGGGCCACGCCGCCCGCGAGGTCATCCACTTCCAGCCCCCACGCCCCGCCTACCGCCCCGGGTCGGCGGGCGATATCCTGGGGCTCGACGAGATCCACGCCGGCCCGGCACCCCGCGACCCC
Source organism: Phycisphaeraceae bacterium (assembly GCA_020850375.1). Next base: position 5,504 of record JADZET010000119.1, read on the forward strand.
TACCGGCGTTGACAGTTCGGGCAATCTGGATACATTGAACACCCACCCCAGCACCAGGAGCCGCACCCATGGCCAAGAAGAAGCAGCAGGACGAATTCCCCGACGATGCCCCCGCGGAGGACATCCCGGCCCCCGCCCTCGACGACGGGCCCGATGAGGAACTCAGCGCCGAGGACCTCCGGGATCCCGCCGCCGTCACGATCGAGAGCCCGCCCATCCACGCGCCCGGCCGCTCCGCAGCCCAGCAGTTCATCAACAGCCGCCGCTCCGCCACCGAGAAGAAGCAGGCGGCCGCTGGTGCCGCCGTCGGCCGGCCCTACGGCGGGGGCTCGATCCCCGGCCTGCTGGCCCTGGACCTGGTCAGCGCCCAGGCCGAGGACATGGCCACCGTCGCCACCCAGTTCATCAACCTGGTCCGCTCGAGCGTCCCGAATCGCGACGACCAGGCCGCCGCCATCCGCCACATCCGCACCGCGTTCTGGACCGCCGCCAGCGGTCTGGCCGATCGCTGAGCCCTCCCCCATGCCCAAACTCGAAACGCTCGGCCCGGAAGAGGGCCGCAGGCAACTGATCGAGAACCTCGAACTCGCCACGAAACTGGCCAGGCAGGGCCGGGCCATGACCCTGGCTCTCGCCGTGCGGCCCAGCGGGCTGGGAGCCGAGGATCAGTTCGTGGTCATGATCGACGCTCCCCCCACGGAGCTTCCGGACGATCCAGAGGAGACGCTTGAGGACTTCACGCTCGACGCCAGGAGCCGTCTGCTGTACCTGCTGGACGTGACCCTTGAGGAGTGTTCCCGCCTCATGCTCCAGCATCAGTCCCGGATGAATCGCAACCCGTTCGGGCAGGCCTTCAAGGACATGGGCTACACCAAGTACCACATCCTGACCCACGACGAGATCAAAAAGCTCCTCGTGGCCTTCCTGATCCAGTTCGGGGTCGGGCACACCCACACCCCCGGCAAGGATGAGACGGCCCCCAACATGGACTGACCCGTGCAACCACTCCACGCCCAGATCGTCCGGCTCTTCACGGTGGTGGGAGCCGCCGCGCCCATGCTCGACAAGCTCGAGGTCTGGATCACGCCTTACCCCCCGACCGTGGTGAGCTTCCGGGCCGTCACGCCGCGCCGCATCGTCATGTTCAACGCCGTGGCCATGGAGCGGGTCCTGGATGGTCGGACGACCTGGGGGGTCCTCGGGTCGGCCCTGCTGCTCTCGGACGAGGAGCGATCCCTCTACGGCCCGCCGCCGGAGTTCTGGCCGACCCTCGGGCCCGGCACGCTGGCCAGGATGCCCGTGCTCGAGGCCGTGACGCTCATGCAGGCCGTGATGCCCCAGCCGCGCCTGGCGGCCTCCAGACTGGCCTGGCCCAAGGATGACCACGCCGCCACCGAACTGGTCGCCCAGTTCAACTCCCCCATCGCTTCCCGCCGACGGTAAACTCGGGCCTCCTTGCAGCACCGTCCCGGTATGACACAGCCGTGGCGGTGTTTTTTCTCTCTCCATCCCATCTTGCCCGTCTTGCCGATTTGGCCCAGCTACCCCATAATGACATCGCCGCGGAAGGTGATGGCCCGGGTGTGCCTCGTCATCGCCCCACCCCAACGCAGCGAGGTGACCATGCCAGGCACCGCTGAACAGGCCCCCCCCGAGTCGAGCCCCGCCGCCACGACGCCCAGCGACGATCAGATCGCCGAGCAGGTGTACGACACGGCCCTGGCCGAACTCCGCGGGGATCAGGCCGCCACGAAGGATCAGCCCCCGGATCAGACCCCGACCGACGAAACGCTCAGCACCGAGGACGCCCCAGAGCCCACGGAAGGCACGGAGCAGGATCAGGACGCCACGACCGACGCCGGCGATGCCGAGGCAACCCCTCCCGCCGGCCAAGGCCCGACGGCCCTGACCGCCGAACAGACGGCCCTGCTCAGCCGCCAGCGCCTGACCCCCGAGATGGTCAAGCACTGGTCGCCTAACCAACTCCGGGACTTTCTCGACAACGCCGCCAAACGCGAGGCCGACTCGAGCCGCGGCTACCAGGACCTGCGCCAGGAACTCGGACAGCTCCGGGAACTGGTCTCAAAAATGCAGGCCCCAGCCGACGGTAAGGCCGCGCCGAAGCCCGGCCAGCCGCCCCAGGGTGACAGCCTCGAGGCCCTGGCCGAGAAGGTGGCCGAGGACGCCAAGACCATCGTGGACACCTTCGGGGATGACTTCGCCCCCCTGGGCGAGAACCTCAAGGTGATGGCCTCGGCGGTGGCGGAGCTGAGCAAGGCGAACCGGGCCCACACCCAGGAACGCCAGACGATGGGGCAGATGCTCGTGGATCAGACGGTCGTCAGCGGCATGGCCTCGATGGTGGACGACTACCCGGAACTGCGGGAACCCGCCGGACGCCAGAAACTGCTGGACCAGTTCTACAACGCCGGGCTCAAGGACCCCCGCCTGACCGATCGGGCCAGCGGGTCAACCTTCCCGGACCGCGTAGGGGTGGTGCTGCGGGGCCTGGCCGAGTCGGCCTTCCCGGACAACACCACCCAAAAAGCCGCCGCGGCCCTGAGCGAAGTCAACCGGAAGCGCCTCAGCACCCAGCCCCGAGTCGGTCAGCAGCGGGGCAAGAGCCCGCCCCTGACCGAGGAAGAGGTCTACCAACGGGAACAGGAGCGCATCCTCGCGAAACGCGGCAAGGGTAGCGGCTGAAAGGACCCGCCATGCCTGCCGGTATGAGCCTGAGCGAATTCGGGGATTTCGTGCAATCCACGGGCGAGAAGCTCGTGTCGAACCCCCGCAAGATCGTCAACGACGCCACGAAGAACACCTACCTGATCGGCCTGATGCTCAAGGGCCGCAACCTGGCCACGACCGTCCGGAGCGGCTCGAAGATCACCGACCGCATCATGCTGTCGGACTCGGGCACCGCCACGTTCTACAAGCCCGGGCAAGACATCGACATCCAGCACGTCGACACCCTGCGCAAGGTTCAGATCGACTGGCGCTTCATGATCACCCATTTCGTGTACGAGGAGGCCGAGCTGGACCTCAACTCGGGCGATCCGCAGACCTACTACAAAGATCTGCTGATGGGCAAGCGCCAGGCGTCGGACACCGCCATGTTCAACCTGATGGAGCAGCGGCTCTTCTCGCCGGCGTCCAACGCCGACATGGAGAACGAGGCGGGGAGCTTCCCCTACTCCCTGCCCGCCCTGATCACGCCCGACGGCCTGGCCCCCAGCGGGTTCACAACCGTCTGCACCATCAACCCGACGACCGAGCCCAAGTGGCGGAACCAGGTCTCGCAGTACGACCCCAACGACGTGACGAACTTCGAGACCGGGCTGCTGCCGGCCATGGATGAGATGTTCCTCAAGGCGCGGTTCGAGAGCCCCGAGGGCGGATCGACGCAGTACTTCGAGAGCGACAAGCTCCAGAAGATGAAGATCATCACCAACATGGACGGCATGAAGCTGCTGATCGCACTGACGCGCGACAGCAATGACCGTCTGGTGCCCTCGGGCAACCTGGGCTGGTCGGCCGGGGCCGGGTCGGTGACCTACGCCGGCATCCCGCCCTACTACGCCAGCGAGCTCGACACCGCCCTGATCAACAGCGGGGCGGTCATCACCGCCGGCGAGCCGTGGTTCTACTACGTCAACTTCGAGTACCTGTTCCCGGTCTTCCACGCCCTGCGCTACATGAGTGAGAAGGCCCCCATCACGCCGACCCGCCAGCCCACGACCCGCGTGGTGTTCAAGAACACGTACTACAACCTCTTCTGCCAGAGCCGGCGCCGGCAGGGGATCATCGTCCCGAACACGCTCTAAACCAGCCCCGGACCCGCCCCCCTCCCCCTCTCCGGGGGAGGGGCGGCCGGTTCGAGCGTCGCGGACGACCCTTGCCGCGGCCCAGATACAGGAGCTTCACATGTTCACGAACGTCAACAAGGCGGGCCAAGCCCCCTTCGAGACCGTCAAGATGCGGGTCATGAACCGCTGCGGCGCCACGGCCCTGGCCGTCGGCGACGCGGTGGCCCTGGACGTCGACGCCTCGGACGCCGCCACCATCGCCCTGGCCGGCGTGGGCGGCGTGACCCTCTCGACCCTGACTCACGCCATGTTCAGCAACATCGTCGAGGCGGGCGCGGCCCCCCTCAACGCCCTGGTGGGCGTCGTCACCGACTTGCTCGGCGGGGCCGGGGCGGACAACACCGAGGTCGAGATCGCCATCGGCGGCATCGTCCAGGCCAAGGTCGGCGGGACGAACTGGTCCAGCGCCAGGACCTCCTGCGGCGTGGCCATCATGATCGACACCACGGGCGCCAATCGGAAGTTCATCGCCGCCACCGACGCGGCCCGCGGCAAGCAGGGCATCATCATCAGCGACGTGGCTACGGATCTTTCCTCCACCACGGCCCTGGCGACTGTCCTGCTCCTCGGCTTCGGTTCGAGCGTCGGCTCGGTCGGCGCCTGATCCTGACCTTGGGATGCGCGGTCGGGGGCTGCGGGACACCACGCACGCCCCCGCCGCCCACCCCTTTACCTGGGTGAGGTGCCGCCATGGCCCGCCGAACCTTCGCCGACTACAAGCTCGAGGTCCGCCACGCCCTGGGCAGCCCGGCCGAGGCGGAGATGGACATCGCGCCCGCGACGATCGTCAACGACGCCCTCGAACACCTCGCCGCCCTGCACGCCTGGAACTGGCTGATCTCCGGCGAGAAGTACCTCGACCTCACCGCCAGCCAGCCCTACGTCGAACTGCCCGATGACTTCGGCGACCTGATCAGCCTGGCCGCCGGGTCCTCCTGGAACGCCTCCCTCGCCCCGGTCACCTGGGACGAGATGATCGCCCTCCGCCGCGGCTCGCTGGCCACGGGCGCCTGGTCCTCCTACGTCTACTGCGTCAGCACCGGCAACGTCGAGACCGGCGACGAGGACGCCGGCCTGACCCTGCCCACCCTCGAGCTCTACCCCACCCCCACCGAGACGGTCGTCGACGCCCTGAGCTTCATCTACCGCCGCGTGCCCCGCCGGCTGGTGGACGACACCGACCGGCCGCAGATTCCCTCCTACCTCGACCGGGCCCTCTCGCTGCTCGCCCGCGGCTTTGCGCGGACGGACTACGAGGACGACCCCGAGAGCGCCTACACCCGTGAACTTCGCTCCATCCTGGCCGACGCCATGAACCGGGACGGCCTGACCCGCACGAGCTTCGGGCTCGGGGCCAGCGGCCTGGTCCGGGGACGCCGGTCCAACCCCTTCGAGCCGGTCAGCGTGCCTGACCGCACATAAAGGACGCCACCATGCCCTCCCCCCTGGCCACCCGACGCCTGCTCCGCGGCACCAACTCCGCCCTGATCATGGGACGCGGCACCAACTCCGTCCCCGCCTCGACCGTGGTCGCAAGCAAGAACTTCCTGGACTTCCGGACCCAGTCCACCGCCACCAGCGGCGACAGCCGCGGGATGTACCTGCGGCACTATCTCGCCGGCGGGTCGGCCTCCAGCGGCGACGCCGCCCGGCTCTTCGCCACGGTCAACGCCAACATCGACACCGCCAGCGGCGCCCACGTCTCGCTGAGCTTCAAGGCCGAGGCCGGCGCCTCGGAGTGCTCGGGCCTGGGCGTGGCCCTGCGCAGCACCCTGCACATCCCCGACATCGCCTCCTGGGCCCCCACGGGCACCTACTCGGCGGCCAACTTCGAGATCTACTCCGACGGGACGGCCTCCGACCCGGCGGGGATGACCGAGTTGTCGGTCCTGCGCCTGCTCAACAGCGGCAACGCCACGGGCAAGGCCGACGTGGACACCGACGCGGCCCTGATCAGCGTCCAGGGCTTCACCGCCGCCGCCGGCGTGACCAACACGCTCAGCAGCACCAGCCTGGCCGAGCTGCCCACCAACGTCGGCCTGCGGGTCAACATCAACGGGGCCCTGTACTACATCCCCTGTGTGGCGGCCGCCGGCTGGAACTAGACCGTGGTCTCTCCATCCCTCCGCCCCGCCGGGAATAACGCGCCCGGCGGGGTTTTGACCGCAGACACGCATCCCCCCCATCCAAAGGAGTCCGCCATGTCCGCCACGATCATCCAGAACGATGTCACGGATCAGCTTCCAGGCCCCCGGCAACTTCCATGGCCCACCCCCGCGGATGTGCCCCAGGGCATCAACACCGTCGAGTCCTACCTGAGCACGCTCAGCACCATCCGGGTCAACATCTGCCGGCAGCGGGACCAGGCCCTGGCCAACTACCACGAGGCCTGCGGGGCCGTCCAGGCCCTCGACGCCGCCATGGATCACGCGCGTCAGGCCTTTGCCGGCCCGCCGGAAGCGCCGGACGGTGACCCGGAGAAGGAGGTCGCATGCCCGCCGACAACCCCGTGACCGAACTGCTCCGCCGCCAGGCCCTGCTGCGGGACCCGACGGGCAGTTACCAGGACCGCTACGAGATCTTCGAGGGCTGGGCCTGCGGCCGGCCGATCCTCCAGGCCGACCTGGACCCCTCGACGATCAACCAGGCCGCCGTGCGGCTCCTGACGGGCTGCAACCGGGCCTGGAAGCTCTCGGGCACCAACGCCGCCAACGCCGGATCGGTCATGGGCGGCGGGAGCCAGGGCGGGATCGTCCTGACCACCGCCGGGGCCCTGAACGACCAGATGATCCTGAGCCCCAGCAGCGCCATCAACTCCATTGACCTGAGCAACTGGCGGTACACCAACTGGCGGCCCTCGGCCCTGGCCCGCTTCGAGGCCCAGATCAGCCTGCCCTCGATCGCCGCCGTCAAGGTCCACGTCGGCTTCGGCCTCAGCGAGGTCCTGGACCTGACCACCGATGCCGACCAGGCCAAGTTCGCGTTCAACACCGCCGGGGCGGTCAGCACGGCCAACTGGACGGCCTGCGCCTCGATCGCCGGGACGGACACCGAGACGGATAGTGAGGAGGCCCTGGCGGCCAACACGCTCTACCGGCTGGGGGTGTGGTTCCAGACCAACCCTGACGACGACACCGAGGTCCTGGCCGAGTTCTACGTCAACGGGACCAAGGTTCACACCACCGGACCCGTGACCCAGGCGATCAACCTGCTGCCCTTCCTGGGGATCGAGGCGCTGGCCGCCTCGGCCAAGTCGATCTACGTCCACACCCTGCGCTGCTCCCGCACCATCGCCTGAGGCACGACCATGGCCCAGACCAACGCCATCCCGCTGATGTTCCCGGTCAAGGGCATCGTCCGCGGGGCCTCCTTCCGCGAGCAGGAGGAGCTGACGTGCTACGACGCCCTGAACGTCCGGCCGCACGACTCGATCGAACGCCGCCGCCGGGGCGGCCAGCGGACAGGGCAGGCGAAGTACTTCGCGGACCCCGTCAACGGAGTCAACGCCATCCAGGCCATCAGCAGCGTGGTGCGGGCCTTCGACGCCTCGACGATCATCCCCGACGAGTTGATCCAGGAGTTTGATTTCACGGCCTACGCCACGGGCCAATTAACCACCGTCGATCCCACCAACTTCCCGGCTGACTACAACGGGGGGCAGCCTAATAATCCGTGGACCACCACCACGCCGGCCACGACGTTCTGGCCCAACATCAACACAGCGGATGGTATTAATGGGTTGGGACATTCAGGTGCACAGTCAGCTATTAATGTTAGGTCAGTGCTGCTTCCGTCGGTGGTGCTTGGAAGCCAATACCTAGTCCGCCTCCAGGCCAGGGCAGGGTGGATATCCGGCGCCACCTCCACCCCTCGGATCACCATGGCGTTTCGTATTGATCCAACTACCCACCTGGGGTATTACAGTGTACGTCTAAACAACGCCAGCGCCGATCCCACTGGTTTCGTGAAGGTCATCGTCGAGTACGTCACCAACGCCGGGACTGGCAGCACCACAACACTTATCACCTCCACTGGCTACCAACTCACACGCACGGGATCCAACAACTATAGCGATGCCTTCGACTTCGACATCTCTGTATCGGGCAATAAGCTCTTCGTCTACATCAACAACGTGGAGTTGGTATCGGCGCTGTCCATCCCGAACGTGTCAAGCCGAACCAGGATTGCACTTGGGACGATGACCGCTGGTAGTAGGATCCTTGGTGTTATAGATACTGCAAGTGTTTTCACGGGGATCATCCCCCAGAGCCTGCGTTCAACCGACATCGTCGTCGTGTCCGCCGGCCAGATCTACGCGGGCACGCCGGCCAACGGACTCCTGCCCTCGACTTCGGGCAGCGGCATGCTCGCCGCCGGCCGCCTGGGCATCCAGCCGGCCTTCCAGAAGGCCTACTTCGCCGACGGTCTGAGCAGCGGCTACAAGGTCCTGGACGTCGCCAGCAACACCGTCTCGACCTGGACCCCCACGGCCGGCTCCCTGCCTGTCGGCAGCGTCGACGCCACGCGGGCCTGCCGGATCATCGCCCTCTACCGCGGGAGGATCGTGCTCGCGGGGCTCTCCGAGGATGCGCAGAACTGGTTCATGGCCCGGGCCGGCGATCCCCTGGACTGGGACTACACGCCCGCCACCACCGACGCGACCCAGCCCGTGGCCGGCAACAACTCCGAGGCCGGCCTGCTCGGCGACATCGTCACCTGCCTGGCCCCCTACCAGGACGACCTGCTCTTCATGGGTGGGGATCACACCCTGTGGGTCATGCGCGGCGACCCGGCCGCCGGCGGGCAGATCGACAACATCAGCCGTCAGGTCGGCATCGTCGGGCCCGAGGCCTTCACCTGGGACTTCTCGCGGCTCTACTTCCTGGCCCAGAGCGGCCTCTACCGCGTCGACGCCGGGGGCGGCAACCTCGAAAAGATCGACCGCAACCGCCTGGACAAGGTCTTCGACGCCGTCAACTACGCGACGAACAACATCCGCCTGGTCTACGACCGCGCCTGGCAGGGCGTGCATATCTTCATCACCCCGGTCAACGAGCCCGCCGCGCCGACGGATCACTGGTTCTGGGATGAGCGGACGGACAGCTTCTGGCGCGACCAGTACCCCACCAACCACGGACCGACCGCCGTCCACCTCTACGACGCCGACGACCCCGACGACCGCGCGGTGCTCCTGGGCGGGTTCGACGGGTACATCCGCTACTTCTCCGACGCGGTGGCCAGCGACGACGGGGAGGCCATCGACAGCTACGTCCAGTTCACGCCCCTCAAGCTCGAGGGCGACCTGTACAACCTGCGCCTGCACGAGCTGCAGATGATCATGGGCGCGGGCAGCAACGACGTGACGCTCAGCGCCTACACCGGCAAGTCGGCCGAGGAGGCGGTGACGGCCGCGTCGGCCCAGTTCAGCTCCACGCTGGTGGCCGGCCGCAACAACAGCATCCGACGCCGCGCCCGGGCCAACACGCTGATGCTCAAGCTCCGCAACAACACGCTGGACCAGACCTGGGCCTTCGAGTCGGGCATGGCCTTCGTCCAGCAGGCCGGCAAGATCCTCAAGGCGAGGTAACCCATGCCCGGACTACGCGGCCAGTCCCGCATCCCGCAGACACGGGACCCCCGTCTGCGCCGCAACTCGCAGAACCTGGCCTCGACGCTGCCCTTCATCAACCCCGGCAGCGCCATCGGCGTCGACGGCGACGGCAAGTTCACCCTCAACATCGCCACCGATGAGCCCTTCACCCAGACCACCGGCCTGGCCCTGACCCTCGGCGCCACCCCCGGCCTGAGCAAGACCAGCGGCTCGCTCAAGGTGCTCCTGGACGCCACGGAGCCCGGACTCCAGCTCACCAGCGGGCTCAAGGTCCTCTTGGCCACGGACCCCGGCCTCGAGTTCTCCACCGGCCTGCGGGCCAAGGTGGTGGCCGGCGGCGGCATCGCCCGCGGCTCGGGCGGGCTGTCCTTCAACATCCTGACGACCACGGGTGACCTGCTGGGCTGGAGCAGCGCCCTGGGCCGATTGGGCGTGGGGGCCAACCAGACGGTGCTGACGGCCGACAGCGGGCAGACCTTCGGCTTTAAGTGGGGGACCAACGCCCTGGACGCCTCGGGGAACTTGGTCGCCGCCACGGCCGGGACGGGCCTGCTGGTCAAGGAGGGCTCGGACGCCACGCTGGGCCTGGCCACGCTGGCCCTGGGCACGGTGACGGTCAACACCACCAAGGTCACCGCCAACAGCCGCGTCTTCCTGACCGCCCAGGACGCCGGCACGGCCCAGGGGGCCCTGTACGTCTCGGCGCGGACGGCCGGGACATCCCTTACCATCACCAGCACGAACGCCCTCGACGACCGCACGGTCGCGTGGCTGATCGTCGAGCCCGCCGCCTAGAGGTGACCCGATGAGCACGTTCAACTACCAGGCCATCCTCGACACCTACAAGAAGCTCCAGGACGCGGCCAACGCGGCCAACGAGACGCGCTACCAGGACATCCTCAAGACCATCAGCACCACCCGGGACACGGTGGGGGGGTACTACGACCAGGTCGGCAGCCTCATCGCCAACATCGGCCAGACGGACCGCGACCGCATCCTCCAGAACGAGACCAAGAACCTGGCCTCGACCGAGCAGGACCTGATCTCCCGCGGCCTGGGCAACACCACCATCCGCGTGGGGGCCCGCAAGGACGTGCAGAACCAGGCCGAGCAGCAGCAGCAGGCCCTGAGCGAGTCGCTGGCCCAGCAGCAGGCCTCCAACGTCGTCAACCGGGCCAACTTCGAGGAGCGGATCGGCAGCCTCCTGACCAACGTCCAGCAGGCCCGCACCGACCAGGGGCCGGACCTGAACACCATGGCCCAGCTCCTTACGCAACTCGGAGCCGGCCAGGGCGCCCAGGCGGCGGCGGACAAGAAGATCGTCAACACCCGCGTCAACACGGCGTCCTTCAACGCCCCCATCCAGAGCCCCAGCCAGCAACTCGCCGGCGGATCCGGGGGCGGTGGGGGCGGGCTTGGATCGTCCACGGGCGGGTTTGGGTCTGGTGGAGGTGGTGGCGGGGGGACGGCCGCCCAGGTGATTGGCGCCGGCCAGAAAGCCCCAGGGTCCACCATCAACATCATCGGCAACAAGGGCTCCGTGCCGACGGGCGGATCGGCTGGAAGCGGCTCGACGGCGGGCATGGTGGGCGGCGGCACCACCGGGGGCGGGGGCGCTTCCGGGGGCGGTGCGGTCTCGGGTGACGCCTTCGATCGGCTCTTCCAGGGCCAGCCGGTCTACGGCGACGCGCCGGGCGGGAACATGGGCACCTACGCCGGCCAGGGCCAGATCGCCAACCAGTCACTCCTGGACGCCCAGGGCAACCTCCAGGCCGGCCGGGCGGTGGCGGACGATGCGGGCTCGGGAGGCGGCACGACCACCATCACCATCTCCAACAAGAATTCGGCCGACCGAAGAGGAGGTCCCGTCGAGACCCGGCAGATTCAGGTCCCCAACTCGCTGATCCTCAATGGACGGGTTCGGGCGGACGGGAAATACGAGGCCCAGTACCTGAAGGTCATGCCCTGGGGCTTTTCACAGGTGTAACCATGCCCATCGTCCTTTCCTACAACGACGTCAGCGCCCTGGGCAAGCTGGCCTACGCGGCGGGCTACGCCCCGGCCAACGCCCAGGCCTCGCTCGAGCGCAGCCGGCTCAACACCCAGATGCTCGCCCAGATGGACCAGCAGGACCTGGCCGAGCAGCAGCTCCTGGCCCAGGAACGCCAGGCCGTCCAGGACCGCCAGCAGAAGTCCGCCCTGGCCAACCTCAACGCCACGCTCGAACGCGAGGCCATGGCCGCCCAGGAGCGGCGCTTCAACACCCAGATCGCCGCCCAGCAGGAGGATCGGCAGAGCCAGCAGACCTTCACCCTGGCCCGCGACGAGGCCCAGCGGCAGGCCGAACTCCAGCAGGTCGAGGCCCAGAAGAAGGCGGCGGTCGAAGTGGCCACCTCCAAGGCCACGGCTCAGTACGGGGTTCCGACCACAACTCCGGGGGGCCTGCCCACCAAGCAGCAGGTCGAGGCCGAGGTGCAGAGCTATGGCGGCCTGATCCCCTTCCCCGCCTCCTCGGGCTCCGTCGTCGGCGCCGCCCGCGGGCAGGAGGACCTGGCCAAGATCGCCCAGGGCATCTCCAGCCTGCCCACCGGCCAGGTCCAGAACCTGCTCAAGGCCCAGCCCAAGAGCCCCTGGGCCCCCTACCTCCAGGCCATCCTGCGGGGCCGTGGCCAGGCCCAGACCGCCCCCGGAAGCGTGGGAGGCTCCTCAGTGCCCTCCGCCGGCGGGGCGGCCTCAGCGGGCGGCCAGGCCCTGAGCCAGGGCACGGGCTACGGGGACGTTCGCGCGAAACTCAAGGGCTTGAGCAACGACGAACTCCAGCGTCTGGCCCAGGACCCACAGGCCTTCGCCGAGTTGATGGCCCAGTAGCATTAGCAGCCGTAATACCGTGGTGGCAGCGGGATGGAGGGGTCGAACTCGTAGCCGAAGCCGTAGCCGCGGCCGGGGAACGTCTTGAGCAGGCCGTGACAGCCCAGAGATCGCAATTCCTTGCGCAGGGTGCCCACCTGGGCCGAGGCCCTGTTGGCCGGCTGGGAGGCCTGGTTCAGGTAGACCTTCTCGGCGATCTCGTCGTACCCCACCACCCGGCCGGCGTGCTGCATGAGGTAGGCCAAGAGCCGCACCCCCGCGCCGCTGAGTTCAACGCAGCCGTTGCTGGCCGGCTCTATGCGGATCGCGTGACCTGCGCTCACCAGTTTGACGGACGTGGCGGCCTGGGCGTGATCGACGAACAGGCACGTCTCGGGGTCGAGTTCGACGCCCCAACTCTTGCCCGGGCGGTACACGGCGATGGTGCCGAAGAACTTGTTCTGCTCCGGCGTGGAGGCCTGGGCGGTGGCTGTGCGGGCGTGGACCTTGCGGGGGATAATCTTGGGGACGCTCATAGCTTGCTTTCTCCATTGAACAGGTCGGGCGCGGACACCGGCTCAGAAACTTCCGGGGGCGGGGGGGCGTGGCGTCGGCGACGGCCCTTGGTGGGGGCGGGCAGGCAGTTGAGGCTCCACCCTTCCGGGGGGCCGCCAAGCAGGCCCTGGATGGCGCACTGGATCACCGGGGGTTGCTTCCCAAACCAGTTGATCACCGATGACAGCACGTCCTTCTGGATGAACCCGTGCCGCCGGCAGTGGTCGCGCAGGGCGTCGTAGGCCTCCTGGGTCAGTTCCACGCGGATGATCCGGCGTCCTCGCATCAGACGGCCTCCTTACGGGGTGACTTGCTCGCCTTGCCATCGACCCGGTCGACCAACTGCTGGATCCGCAGGTCGTGGAGGCTGGCCGCCGCCTTGCGCAGCAGCACCAGGGCCTCGCCCGTCTTGTCGTTGGCCAGGTCGCTCTTCTGCTGGTGGGTCAAGCGGTCGATCAACACCTGGAGCAGGGACTCGTCCGACCAGCCGGCATCCCCGGCCGACGCGGTCCGGAAGTTCAGGCTGCCGGAGAACGTGCACTGGATCCGGCAGGTGCTGCTCAGGACCATGAGGTCCTCGTTCATCCCCACCAGAAGATAGGCGGTGGGCGCCGCCAGGAGCGGGGACGGCGCGGCCGACACCAGGAGCAGGCGGTCACGGGGATCGACCCAGACCTTCCGCACGGCGTGGCCGTCGACGTGGAGCGTTCGTGGTGTTGGCTCGGGCGGTGGTGGGAACATGGGGGGGTTTCTCCAAGGGCAGGGGCCGGATCTCGATGAGCGTCTGGAGCACGCCCGATGGGTTCTTACGGTCGCGGACGAACCGCTTGCAGAGGGCCGGCGTGTCGTCCTCGATGATCCCCAGGCCCCCGACGGTGTACTTGCGGCCCTTCTGAACGATCATCTTCGAGGCCCGCAGGGCGTCGAGGATGGGCTTGAGGATCAGGTGCAGGTTCTCCATCTCCAGTTCCCGCTGGCCCTTGCCGCGGAGCCGCGTCACCCGGACGGCCACCGGGCCGGTCACCTTCGGCACCCCGCGGTGCTGCTCCAGACAGGCGATGTAGATCCGCTTGCAGCACTCCTTGCGGGCCTTGCGCAGGCTCGACCAGTGGACGGCACGGTAGGCCTCGTTGGTCGTCGGTGGACAATACCGGTCCAGCAGGATCGTCAACCTGTTCGGCTTGTGCGGCATGTACGAGCAGTGTAGACTCTCGGGCCATGGACCACAAGATCGCCTCCAGCGGTTCACCCGATGTCATCTTCAAGCGGGTCATGATGGCCATGCTGGACACCGAACCGGTGATCGGCGCGGCTTATACCGTGGCCGCTGGCCAAGACAAGAGGCCGGTGTATGCTTTCTGCATCGTCATCGGCGCGCAGGCCGTCGAGATGGCACTGCCCGAGTTCAAGCGCCTCTCTGCGGTGATCTCCCCTCTGGACCCCTCCGATCCCATCCTCAACTACCAGGAGCCCCCCCATGGAAAGCCAGCACAAGCCCCTGACCCTCAACACGCTCCAGGAGGTGGACCGGGGGAAGGTGTCGGCCCACTTCAACCACCTGATCCGGCTGGCGACGGACGACATCAAGGAACGCCCGCTGGACAAGACCGCCCGCAAGATCCACCTGGTGGTCGAGATGAAGCCCGAGGTGACGGACCAGGGGCTCCTGGACACGATCAACACGACCTTCGCCATGAAGGCGACGGTGCCCGTGATCAAGAGCATCGAGTACCCGATGCTTGAGATCGGCGGCGTGCCGGCCTTCAACCCCGCCTCCCCGCGCGACCCCCGCCAGGGGACGCTGAACTTCAACACTGAGACGGGCGAGGTCCTCGGCGAGACGATCCCCGAGAAACCCGAGACGACCTAAGCCCGCCGCGGGACGAACCCCCACGTCCAACACCCCCCCATCCCCCAAGGAGAGACGCATGGACATGTCCCAGGAAGCGATCAAGCAGATCCACCAGTACGGCCGCGACGACGCCAAGGGGCGGATCATCCACCAGAATGAAAAGGAGATCGTCTACCTCCAGCAGGATGGTGGTTTCGAGGTAGTGGGGGTCGAAGCGCCATTCAGGGCTGGCAGGCTCGGGACCCTTCGCGCCGTGGCCGAGCAGGCCCTGCTCTGGGCGAAAGTACGGCCCATCGTCCAGATCAGCGCGGCCGGCGTCCAGGTCATCGCCGATATGGAGGACGGCCGGGCCAGGTGCGTGCTTGGATTCGAGCGCTCCTCCACTTTCACCTGGTTCGATGAACTTAGCGGCGATCCCCAGGAGCCTTCGGTGTACGACTGCAAGGAGCTGACGCAACTGCTCCGCCGAGCGCTCTGCCACAAGCTCGAGGTCCACATCCAGCACATCAAGAGCCAGGAGACCACCAGCACACGGGAATCGACCCTGGCCTCGATCAACGCCCAGATCAAGACGGACAAGATCACTCTGCCCGACCCCCGCCAGATCTTCAAGGTCCGGGTGTTCGATGCTGACTTCTGGGGGGACGGGACGCCCGCGGACCCCGAGAACGGCCTCTACCCGCTGCCCGTCTGCGTCGAGGCCGACGTCTCGACGGGCCGGTGGGCCGTGTGGGTCTACCCCGAGGAACTCGACAAGGCCATCTCGTGGACGCTGGACCTGATCCGCAACAAGGTCACCGGGTTGATCGAGCAGCTCGCCCCCGCCTACGGCGTGACGGCGCCCGAGGGCCGGACGCTGGTGCCCGGCGTCATCCCCGTCCTGCGTGGGGCCTGGTGAAGGGGTCAGGCCTCAAAAGAAATCATGAGTTACATGGGGCGGACTGTACACTGGGGAAGAACGGACCCTAAAGCGTGGGTCATGAGCAAGCTTCCATCACCGTTCTACTTCGACCATGAGGAGCCTTCAAATGCGTCCTAAGTACCGAGTTCTGATCTCGACCCTTGGCGCCGTAGCGGCCATGGCTTTCGGTTTGACACTCTGTGTGAATTCGCTCTTTGCCCAGACCACAGGCACCAGCGTGCCCGTCCGGGACATGCAGATGACCAAGTCGTCCGCCACCATCACCGGCTACGACGTGCGGAGCGCCGCCGGCGTGCTGGTCTGGACCGGCTACGCCGAGAAGGACCCCGCCGGCACGATCACCAAGATCGTCCTGATGCGGGTCAGCGACGGAAGACGCTGGACCATCGAGGGGCCGGAAGCATGGCACGCCGACGACCTGGCCCTGGTTGGCGAACTGATGGAGGCCGTCAAGCTCCAGGTGACCACCGCCGCCGTGCCCATGCCCCAGCGGCCGGCCATCCCCATCGGGCCTGGGTCGTTCATCCTCAGCGAGCAACCTACGGCCCTGGCCTCTCCCACCCCTTAGCTCTCTCCTCCTGAACGCCCGGCGCCGGCCGACCCCGACGTCGGGTTTTGGCTAAAGCCTCGACATGCTCCCGGTTTGGCCCTTACGGGCAGAAGCATCGTCCAGATGGAAGGCCGGGATAGATCTGGGCCCTGGAACGCCCCTATGCGTGGTAGGCGTGACACCCCGGAGAGACGGGGATTTGCAGCGGCGGTGGGGACAGTGACCCATACAGTGCCTGACGAAAGCCGGAGTACAAAGTTAGACCGTAACAGGCCGCAACCTCTTGCTAGCTCCGTCAGTAATTCAGGGTGTACCGGCGTGAGCCGGTCAGCAGGTGCAATTCCTGCCCGCTGCATTCAGTCCCCTTTGACAATCAGACGCGGGCGCGAGCGGGTATGCTCGGCGTGGTGAGTGCCCACGACAACACCCGGAGGCCGCGCGACCGAGTAGCCAAGAAGCCTCCCCGCGTCTGTATTTTGGAGCCGCCACGATGGTCGACGTGAAGGTGCTCTGCGACAAAAAGGACCCGAGCACCTGGCTGGGGTACGCTTCCGAGCCGGAGGTCACAGCCTGCGCCTACTACCCATGGTTTATCGACGAAGCAGCGGTCCGGGCGGTGGGTCCGATCATGATCTATGGGAAACAGGCATCCCTCTTGCTCATGCGCGAGGGCGTCAGGATGATTGTTGGCGAGCCGGTGGACTCTCTCGTGCGGAGGATCATCGATGAAAAACAGAAGGCCGCTCGGCCAGGTGCTGCCCGTGGCGGAGAAGCTGCTGGCCCTGCTGGCCCCGACGTGTGAGCGGGCCATCCTCGCCGGCTCCATCCGCCGGCGGGACGCCGAGGTCGGCGATATCGAGATCGTGGCCATCCCCAAACGCATGCCGGCGGGCCTCTTCGGCGAGCAGGAGGCCGTCCCCCTGCACGACCTGCTGTCGAACATGAGCCTCGACAACCGCATCTTCGTCATCAGCCGCGGCAACCGCTACGCCAAGTTCATCTACTACACCCAGGACCTGGTGGGGGGCGGCATCCAGGTGGACCTGTTCATGGTCCATCCCGAGACCTGGGGCTACCAGCTCGCCATCCGCACGGGTCCCTCGGACTTCTCCCGCTGGCTGGTCACGCCACGCTCCAAGCACGGGGGCCTGGCCGAGGGCTACTTCTGCCGCGACGGCATCGTCTGGCGGATGCAGAGCGACCCCGGGGGCTCGGCGGCGGTCCCGGTGCCCGAGGAGACGGACTTCTTCGATTTGATCGCGGGGGGGTACGTCGAGCCCTGGCTGCGCCGACCGGCGCCCATGGCCGGCTGACTCACTTCTGGAGCGGGGGCACGAACACGCCGTTTTGCTTCTGCAAGGACTTGACCACCTTCATCATCCGCTCCATGGCCTCGAGCGAGGTCACCACCCGCTTGTTGGCCAGCTTGAGGTGCGGCACCTGCACGGTGTGGCGGTGGGTCCTGCGGAGCACCACGGGGAAGCCTTTCTCCAGGTAGACGAACAGCGAGCTGCGGGCCGGCACGTAGCCCAGATGTCGCAGCATGGCGTCACGGGCGCCGGTGTAGTAGGGCACCAGGGTCTCGCCGATCTCGGGCGGCTTGATCTTGTGGAACTTCGGGGTGGTGGTGAGGGTGGTCATGTCGGATATTATGAGCAGCGTGGCCAAGAAAACAACCAGCAAGCGGGCCAAGGGGAAAACGCGGGCCAAGCGGGCCCCCAGAAACCCCAGCGGAATCACCGGGCCCATGCCGCCCTTCTACAGCTCGCCCAAGGACCCCGAGGTCCAGGCTGGCGTCTGGCAGGCCTACCTCACCCACGGCAGTGTCCTGCGCGTCACCCAGCAGACGGGCTACTCCGCCGGCACGGTGATCGAGGTCCTGCGGGCCGATCCCCAGCGCCTTATGGACATGGTCCTCCAGGCCACCGAGGCCATGGTCAGCCGCTGGGAGGCGGTCGAGAAACGCACCCTGGACCTGGTCGATCGCCTGCTGGCCCTCTTCGACGTGCTGCTGCGGGAGGTCGAGAAGGCCATGGGCGAGCAGCGCGACACCCGCGTGATCGGCAAGGAGGGCATGCCCATGCCGGTCATGGACCTGCTGCACTTCATGGTCACCGTGCGGCTGATCGACAGCGTGGGGAAGATCGCCGTGCAGGCCCGGAACATCTCCGCGGGCTTCCGCACGGGCCGGCCGGCCGTGGTGGGCGAGGAGGAGGCCGGCGGGCCGGACACCTCCCTGGACCCCGTGGCCGTCGCCCGCCGCATCCAGGCCGCGGGGCTGGGCCTGCCGCCCATGCTCGACCGGCTGCTCAAGCGGATCGACTCCCAGACGGTCAAGCCCGAGCCGGTGGCGCAAGAAAAACCCCGCCCCGGGGGAGAACGTCCCGGGGCGGGGGAGGCTTCGGCCGGGGGCTCATCCCGGCCGTAAGTGGTCGGTCCCCCACCGGGATCTAGGCGGCGGGGGCCGTGGCGCGGCGACAGGCCGCGCCCGAGCGGTCAGGATCCGCTCTGATGGAGTTCGAGGTGGACGCCGACGACGGCCAGGACGCTGATGGCGTGTCGAGCCGCCACGGTCATGTCGGCCGCGTGATGGTCCTCCCCCCACTGGACAAGCCAGCGGAGACGGGCCAGGGCCCGCTCCAGGCGGACCAGCATCTTGCCGGCCGGGACCGGCCCGATCCTCATCGTCACCCCGGCCAGGGCCTGCCTGAGGGCCGCCAGATCGCCAAGGATCATCGCGGCGTTCTGCTCGACCGGCTCGGCCGGCCAGGTGACGCCCCAATCCCTGATGCCCTTGACGCGGGTCAGATTAGCGTCGAGCGCGGAGAGCATGTGCTCAAGCGATTCGTCGAGTTCCACGTCGCGGAAGATGTCGGTCGACGCTGTCATGGTGAGCCTCCAAGAAATGAGGGTGAGAAGTGAAAAGGCCGGCCGAAGGTATTGTCTCCGGCCGGCCCGCCGGGGATGCGACCTGTCATGCCGGTCGCTCGCGATGCATCAGGTGAGTTCTTCCGCGGGCATGTCGGAGATGCACTGGGCGCGGATCTCGTCCCAGCGCGCCGCATCGTCCCCGCAATGCTCGCAGGCGGCCAGATCAGCACATACCCGCTCGATGGCGAGACAGATGTCGCTGGCGTGGGGCGTCCCGGGCAGCAGGACTCCGGCCCGATGGAGATAGCCGCGTTCGCCTTGGTAGTGCGTGGTGTAGCGGTAGTGGCCGTAGACGATGGTCCTGCCGTCGGCGTGCTGGCGGACCCGGCATTCCCACCATGACTCTCGATTCGCCTGGGACTCCACCTGCCCGTCGTACTCATGATCTTTGGCGTCCGCGATGATGGGCCATGCACCCTCCACGATGGTGACTGGGGGGCGCCCTGTGAGCGTGATGGTGCGTGTGTCTGACATGGTGTGCTCCTGGTGGGTGCTGGTGGCCCATGATCGAGTGGGCCGTCTCGTGACCGTTTGGGGTCATTCAGACCATACCGCACGATATTGTCATTGTCCAATATGTCCAGCGATCTTTCCAGGCCATCCACGCCGCATTGGCCGCTGGTATGTAAAAATAGGAGGTCTAGGTAAGATGCGTGCATGAGCGCTGGCACCATCACGCTGCCGCCCGCCGTGGCCCTGGGGCTGGAGATGCGCCGCCGCGGGATGGCGCCGCCCCCGGAGATCGGCGGGCTGGTCGACGAGTTCGATTCGCGGGGCCTGCTTCCCCGCCAGGAGGGCCTGAGCCCCACGGCGGTGGATGACGATCCCGAGCCCCTGGAGCAGCGCCGGGCCACCTGGGTGCGGCAGCGGCTCGACGCCCGCTTGGACGACCTGGGCCGCCTGGAGGCCCAGCGGCAGGCCGTGCTGGCCCTCCCGGACGACACGGACAGCCACACCCTCGACGCCACCCTTCAGACCGTGCGGCCCACCTACGCCCAGCGGACGGCCCTCTACCAGAGCCTGCCCGAGGGCTGGATCGAGCAGGAGGAGCAGCGCCTCGGGCAGCAGTTCGATCAGGCGGGGCCCGACCAGGCCGACGCGGAGCCCATGCCCGACGCCAGCCAGCGGACGCCCACCGCACCGGCCGGGCAGGGATGGCTGGGGGATTTCTCCAACGCCGCCACACGCTCCGTCCTGGCCGACATCCCCGCCGCCGTGCAGGAGATGTTCGGCCAGCCCGAGGAGGCCCAGCGGACGCGGGAGCGCGGGCAGTTTCTCCGCCCCACCACGGGCGGGGTGGCCACGACCGCCGGCAGTCTGGCTGGCTCCCTGGGGCTGTCGGCCCTGGCTCTGATCGATCCCGGGCTGTGGCCAGTGGTGCTGGCCCACGCCGGCCTGATGGGCGCCGGTGGCATGGGTCAGCAGATCACGGCCTATGAGCGCGAAACGGGCAAAGAGGTCACCCCCGCCCTGGCCGCCGCCCTCATGACGGGCGCCGGGGCGACGTCGGTGCTGGTGGAAAAGTTCCAGATCGGGGCCCTGGAGCATGTCAGCAAGGCCGCCATGGCCCGCGCCGGCCAGGCCATCCTCGCCGGCAACTTCAAGGCCGCCGCCAAGTTCCTGGCCGCCTCAGCCGCCACCGCCGGGACCACCGAGGGGCTCGAGGAGGTGATCGAGGGTCGGGTCCAGAATCTGCTCCAGGCGACCTACCACCCCGACAAACGCTCCGTCGGCGCCGTGCTCGAGGGCAGCATCCAGGACTTCATCGGCGGGGCCGTCGGGGGCGCCGTCCTGGGCGGGCCGGCCGTCCTGGGCGCCACAACCCGAGCCCGGGGAGCCCTGGCCTCCCAGACCCAGGCCCAGGAGCGGGCCATCCGCCAGGCCTCGGCCCCCCTCGAGCCCGCCGCGACGGCCGCTACCGCCCCGCCGGCGGAAGAGGCCTTCACGCCCGAGGGCAAGGCCACGACGGCCTGGCCGGCCAAGCTCGACGACGCCCAGGCCGTGGGACAGTGGTACGCCACGACCTTCGGCGACTCCATCGGGTCCGAGGCCATCGCCGCCATGGCCGCCGGCACGCCCGGAGGTTACGAGTTGGCCCAGGTGCCCCTGGACCTGATCGACCCCAACAGCATGCAGGAGGGTGATCTGGACGCCGAGAAGGTGGCCCAGATGGCCCGGCTCACGCCCCAGGAGATGGCCGAGTTGCCGCCGGTCATTGCGGTGGCCGGGGAGGGTGGTAGGCTACTGGTCGCGGACGGCGCGCATCGCGTGTCGGCCGCCCAGAGCCGCCCCGATGTCCAGACCATCCAAGCCTACGTTCCTTCGTCCGTCGCCGTGGCCCTCCGCGAGGGGCGCTACGCCCCGGCCGGGGCCGTGGGACTGGGTCCGTCTGGCGTCGGCGGCCCTGCTGCTGCTGGCGGCGGGGTGGGTGCTGTGGGCGGGGAGGCTGGAGCTGCTCCCGGTGGTGCTGGCGGCGGCGTTGTGGTGGGCGGCCAGGTGGCTGGCGCCGAAGCAGTGCAGGGTGGTGAGGCCGGACAGCCCGCTGGAGCCGGGATGGGCGGGCAGGTCGGAACGGGCCAAGCGGGCCCTGGCGGAGTCCAGCCGGCGTCCCCTGGGGGACTCGGACCCGAAACTCTGACGCCACCGCCCGGAAGGGTGGAGGAGGCTTCCCGTGCCGCTCAAGCAGGGCAGCATCAACCCGACCGTGTCGGGCAACATCCGCAAGCTCAGGCAGGAGGGCTACCCGGCGCAGCAGGCGGTGGCGATCGCCCTGCACAAGGCCGGGAAGTCCCCCCGGAAGTTGCCCCGGAAGCGTCAGCAGCCCAAGAAGTAAGTCCCCCCACGCCCCAGGAGTACGTCACCCAGGCCAGGGCCCAGCGGGCCGAGGGTGGCGGGTTCGACGTGACCTTCCGGGGGCGGACAGTGTCCGTGCCCACGGCCCGCAGCGCCTCGGTGGCCCTGGCCGCGGCCGGCGAGGAACTGGCCGGCCAGGCCATGCGTCCGGCCGACGCCCAGCGCCTGCTCAAGGCCAAGGGCGCCCGGGCCGCCTACGCCCGCGAGTACACCCTCCGCCGCACCGACGCCCTGACCGGGGTCTACAACCGGCTGGGGGGGGATGAGCAGACGGCCAAGATGCTGGCGGCGGCGGATGAGCAGGGCAAGCCCGTGGGCGTGCTGGGGATCGACCTGGGCTTCTTCAAGCAGGTCAATGACACCGTGGGCCACGACGCCGGCGACAAGCTCCTGGCCGCGGCCGCCGACGCCATGGAGCAGACGGTCCGCTCGGGCACCGACGGCCGGCAGGCCGATCAGCCCTCCATCGTCGCCCGCCGGGGTGGCGATGAGTTCGAGGTGGTGCTGTGGGACGTGACGCCCGAGCAGGCCCAGGTCGTCGGCCGGCGGCTCGAGTCGGCCTACCTGGATCAGGTCCAGGCCCAGGGGGTGGAGCTGCCCGAGGGCCTGCGGACCTTCCTGGGCTTCGGCGTGGCCATCCGCCAGCCCGGCGGGGACATCGCCCAGGCCCGCCAGGAGGCCGACGCGGACCTGTACCGCCGCAAGGCCCAGACCAAGGCCGACCTGGGCCTCGCCGGCGTGACGCGCGAGCAAGGCTCTGCGGGGTTACCAGAAGCGACCGCTCAACCCCAGGAGGTCACCCGTGCCCCAGCCGAGCCGGCGAAAATCGCCAGACCGCGCAAGGTCAAGATAGCCAGGGATCGAGCCTCGTTTCTGCGGGTGCTGGCCAGGCTGGGCCAGACCGTCAGCATCAGCGAGGACCGCCAGACACTCACCCTCAACACACCCCAGGGCGTGCTCCGGGTGGAGGATGTCGTGCCGTGGTCTGGTGGGGGGGGGGTGCTGAGTCTGTCTCGTGAGGGGCGGCTGGTGGAGAGCCAGGGCGAAGAGCCTTCGGCCACCCGCGGCGCGGTGGCAGGCATGCCGCGCCACCCGCGCGTCGTGGCTGACAGTGTGGCCCTCACCGGGTTGGCGGACTCGCTGCGCAAAGTCGCGCAAGAGGCTCCGTCTGGCACCAGGGTCGCCCTGGCGATCAATCGCGACGGGTCGGTGGGGGTGATGACGGAGGATGGCGAGATTTCCGCCGGCATGCGGGAGGTCAATCAGGTCCTGGGCACGCTGGAGCCGGCTCCACTGCTGCGCCACATCGACGTCCTGCTCTCGTCCGGCGCCCAAGAAGCGGCGCTGTCGGTGGGGGAGAGCGAGGGAGATGGTGTCGGGGTGATGGTGTTGGAGGCGACGGGCGGCGGGCGCAAGATCACCTCCGTCACCACGATCAGCATGCCGGGTGAGGAAACCGCAAAGATTCTTGCGCGACCTGCCGATGGAGGCGGGGGCATGACCCTGGAGCAGGCGCGAGACGCCAGACGCCGCCTCACAGAGGCGGGCTGGAAGGGTGACATACGCATCGATCGGCCCGGAGGCGACTACGCGCCGGACGACGCACCGTGGCATGTCGAGTTGTGGAGCGTCTCTGCGTCCGCCGGGACGATGACGCTGTACAAAGTGGAGTCCCGGGACCAGGTCGCCACGCCACAGGCCGCGCGTCGCACGGTCCGCGACGCCGTCAAACAGGCCAAGGCCGAGGTGTCCTCGGCCCGCCGACGCATGGCCGCCATGGATGAGGTCGACGCGGAGGACGGCGGGGCGATGGGGATGCCCAGGCCACGGCGCGGGACGCCGCAGGGTCCGCCCCCGCCGCCCCCCGCCGGCAGCAAGCCGCTGGGGAACACCGGGGGGTATACCCGCGACTGGCGGCCACTCAGCCAGCGTGGCGGGGACTTCAAGCGGACCTCGCTCGACCGCATCAAGGCCGTCCGCCAGCAGACGGCCGAGGCCCGGGCGCGGCGGGACGGCAAGTCCGCGGCCGACGCCTCGGACAACATCTACCGGATCGTCGAGGACCTGGCCCGCCGGTTCAACCTCGGGCCACCCGGCATCCGCCGCGCCAAGCTGCTCCGCGGCTGGGCCCTGGGCTTCTGGATGCCCACCAGCGAGCAGATCCGCCTGGCCAACGCCTCGGGCGCGTCGACGTTCTTCCACGAGGTGGGCCATCACCTCCACAAGGTCCTGTTCCCCCGCACCAAGGGGCGGGCGCCCTACCAACTCAACCGCATGGACTTCCCCAAGGCCTGGCGGCCCGAGCTGCTCAAGCTCGGTAAGGACCTCTACGGGACGCGCAAGCCCACCGGGGGCTACACCGCCGAGGGCTGGGCGGAGATCGTCCGATACCTGATCGTCAACCCCGCCCACGTCCGGCAGGTCGCGCCCACCGTCTATCGCCAGGCCGTCGGGGCCCTGGTCACCCATCATCCCGAGGTCTGGGCCGTCCTCCAGAACAGCCGCGCCCGGCTCCTCAACGCCGTGGCGGCCATGGAGGACAACCCGGTCCACCAGTACATCGACTACGGGCGTGATCGCAGCAGGGGCTGGAACGCCCGGAGTCTCTGGGATCGCTTCCGGGCCCGATGGGTGGATCGGATGCAGCGCCTGAGCACCTTCAAGCGTGACCTGGGGGCCATGGACATGCCCGAGGATGAGGACCCGCAGATCCTCGCCTGGCGGGCCAACGGCCACATCTCCGGCGACGTCAAGCTCATGACCTCCTTCGGCCGCTTCGATCCCTCGGACCCCACCCGCCGCAAGACGGGAAAGTCACTGGAGGAGATCTTCCAGCCGGTTCAGGATGACCTGGAGCTCTGGCAGGACTACATGGTCGCCCGCCGCATCGTCGAGAAGCGCGGTCAGGGTCTCAAGGTGTTCGAGCAGGACCCACGCCTGCCCGAGCACATGACCACGGGCAAGCTCCAGGCCTTCATCGCCCGCGTCGAGCAGCAGCGCCCGGCCTTCAAGCAGGCCTCGGCCGACTTCCAGGAGTTCAATCAGTGGCTGGTGAAGGACTACGCCGTCCACTACGGCCTGCTCACCGAGGAGGCGGCCGACCTGATCGTCCAGAAGAACCTGGAGTACATCACCTTCCGTCACAAGATGACCGAGGACGCGCTGGCCAAGAGCTACGGCGCCGCCAGCAGCCGCGGGGGCTTCGCGGGGCGGGGCTCGGGCATCCGCCGCTTCCGGCCGGGGTTCGGCGAGCAGCTCTTCCCGCCGCTCGAGTCCTTCTTCGCCAGCCTCCAGGGCATCGTCAGCAACGCACGCCTGAACGAGGTGGCGCGGGCCATCGTGACCACCGGGGCCGGACAGGGCGCGGGCACGCCGCGCTGGTTCAGCAAGATTGAGACGCCTGTCCAGGCCCAGAAGATCGGGCCGGCCCAGCTCAGCCAGGAGGTGCAGAAGCAGCTCGGCATCCGCATCAACCCCGACGGGTCCGTGGTCCTCCCGCCGGCCCTGCGCGACCTGACCGATGAGCAGTTCGAGGCCGTGGTGGGGGCCATCGCCAACATGGAGGGCGCCACCTTCTGGCAGCGGGGACGCCGGCCGGACAGCCGGAACATGGAGTTCACGGTCCTGCGGGCCGGCAAGCCGGTCTACTACGAGGCCAAGGACCGGGCGCTGTACGAGCTGATCTCGGGCCTGGGCAACCCCTACACCAGCCACCTGGTGCTCCGGCTCGCCTCCATCCCCGCCCGCACGCTCCGCGCCGGGGCCACACAGCTCAACCCCAGCTTCTTCGTCCCAAACTTCCTGCGCGACTCCATGCAGGCGGTGATCATGACCGAGGCCGAGTGGAACGACCTCCCGGCCCAGACCCGCACCCGCCTGGGGGCCATGAAGCAGGCTTTCCTGGGCGGCGACCTCGAACGCCTCTTCCTGGCCAGCGGGGCGGACATGTCCGGCCTCTTCGGCGAATACTACGACCCCCGCACGCAGCGCCTGGACTTCCGCAAGATGTTCGGCAAGCCCAAGTTCCTGGGGCTGATTAAGGGCCGCGGGGCTAAGGAGATCGCCCTGGACCTGGCCACGCTCGGCCCGATCGACCGCCTCAACCGCTCGTTCGAGATGACCAACCGCCTCGCGGAGTTCGCCGAGGTCTACCGCCGGCGCCTGGGGGCCGGGCAGAGCGAGAGTCAGGCCCTGGCCGCCGCGGGCCAGGCCGCTGCCGATGTGACGCTCGACTTCCAGCGGGGTGGGACCTGGGCCAAGGATGTCAACCAGCTCGTGCCCTTCTTCAACGCCGCCATCCTGGGCACGGACAAGCTCGGACGCATGATCGCCCGCAACCCCGCCCGGGCGCTGGGGCGGATCCTCACGGCCATGCTCCTGCCCTCCCTGCTCCAGCTCCTCCTGAACCTCCGCAACGATGACTACTGGGCCCAGCCCATCGGCGTGCGGGACCGCCACTGGTTCTGCCCCACGGGCCTGAACGACGCCGGGCAGCAGACCTACCTCAAAATCCCCAAGCCCTACGGCTTAGGTGTGTTCTCCATCGCCTTCGAGCGCAGCTTCGCCGCCCTGTTCGGCATCAACCCTGAGACGGGTGAGCCGGGGGGCGACCCCGGGGCCTTCCGCGAGATCGGGGCGGGGCTGATCGACGAACTGCGGCCGACCATGAACCTCGCCGGCATCCAGCCCCTGCTCGAGGTCATGGCCGGGGAGCAGGGCTGGAGCTTCTACCGCAACCACACCATCGTCCCGGCCAGCGACAAGAACCTCGAAAAGGGCGAGCAGGGCGGGGATCGCTCCAGTGACCTGGCCCGCGTGCTGGGCCGGTGGCTGGACTTCCCGCCGGCCAAGATCGACTACCTGATCCAGGGCTACCTCGGCGGCCTGGGCAAGGACGCCGTGCAGCTCCTGGCTGACCCGGTCGTGGCCGCCGTGGACCCCCAGGCCAAGGAGGGCGAGCCGCTGGCGTTCAGCGACTGGCTGGTCGTGCGGCGCTTCCTGGCCCGTCAGACCCGCCAGGGCCATGAGGCCATCACCCGCTTCTTCGACCTGCACGACGAACTCAAGCGGGTCCACGGCAGCTACCGCCGGCGGGCCGAGGACCCCGAGGCGGCCGACCGCTACGCCCAGCGCCACGCCGCCGAGCTCGACCTCTGGCCGTCGTTCAGCGGCGCCCAGCAGGACATGGCCAAGGACTTTTCCTCCCTGCGGGCGCTCTACCGCCGGCGGTCCTCCATGGACCCCCTGGACTTCGAGAAAGAGGTCGACGGGCTCTACGACAACATCATCACCACCGCCCGGCAGGCCCTGATCGTCCGCCGGGAAGCCCAGAACGCACCTAAAAACGTTCGTTAACGACATCCCTCACCCCCACAGGAGTAAACACCATGCTGGCACGATTCACGAGTCGGAAGTTCCTCATCGCGCTGGTCGTGGCCCTCGGCGGGCTGGCCCTGGCCCTCTGGCCCGAGCAGGAGGACCAGATCAAGACCCTCATGCAGCAGGCCACGGACATGGTGGGCCTGCTCATCGCCGCCATCAGCGCCGTGGCATACATCATGGGCGAGTCCAAGATCGACGCCGCCCGGGCGGGCAATACGGGCACCCCGCCCCCCGATCCTTCCGCCGCCGCCTCCGCCGCCTCCGCCACCGCGGTCAAGTCCCTCGGCGCCCTGCTGGTTCTGGGCCTGCTGCTGGGCTCGGCGGGCTGCGCGTCCTACACCCCCACCCAGAAGTGGGCCACGGCCCGGGTGGGCCTGACCACCGCCACGGACCTGCTGACCGAGGCGGCCAAGACGGGCAAGCTGACCGACCAGCAGATCGTCGACGCCGACAAGGGCATCCAGTCCGCCCGCGCCGCCCTGTCCGCGGCCGAGGCCCAGCTCCCCGAGGGGGCCCAGGGCTTCGAGGACTACCTCAAAATTGTCGACGCCGTGCTCGAACGCCTGATCCAATTGCACCTCCAGGCCCTGACGCCGGCCACCCCCGCCACAGGCCCGCCGACCCCCGTCCAGTAGGCAAAAACAGGGGTCGAATATTTCAGAAGCCGTTCTCGCGCTGATCTGTAAAGCCGAAACCACCAACAACCTCAGGAGTTATAGGAATGGACCCCATCACCGCCGGATTGCTTTTACAGGGCGCTCGGATGCTCATCACCGCCGTGGTGGACTGGGCGGCGATCGCCCATGCCAAGGGTGAGCTGAGCGCCGAGAAGCTCGCCGAGATCAAGGCCAAGGCCGGCCTGGCGGACAACGAGTGGGACAGCGTCGTCGCCGCAGCCAAGGCCCGCATCTCCGGGACCGATGGCGATGCAAGTCCTGATCCCGACAATGCTTAAACAACAATGTCAAGATGTCGTTTACATCTTGACACTTAGCGTGGTGGAGCAGCGGTAGCTCGGCGGGCCCATAACCCGCAGGTCGGGGGTTCGATTCCCCCCCACGCCATTGACCACCCGGAGATGACCCCATGTTCCACCCCAGCACCGAGGACCTGTGGCTCGAGGTCGAGCGGGCGGTCGAACGCACGCGCGACCACCAGGAGTTCACCAAGTCCATCCTGCGCCGCCTGACGGGGGTCTTCTTCGACCGCCGGACGGACGCCGACGAGTACGACCCCGAGAACCATCACTACACCTACTACGCCAACATGGCCCCCATCCTGGCCGACGCCCCGCCGAGCGTCGAGGTCGAGGCCGAGCGGGTGATCGGCCACGGCATCGTCGCCCAGGCCATGAAGGACGGCATCAACGCCTGGGTCATAGACCAGCGGTTCAACCGCCTGATCGACCAGCTCCCCATGGACTTCCTGAGCGCCCGGGGCGTGCTGATGCTGCGTCTGAACGAGGAGAAGAGGTTCAACCGCGGGGCCGTGACGCCCTGTCTGGCCCGGATCAGCCCGCGGCAGTTCTTCCTCGACTCCCTGGCGACGGACCTCGAGACCGACGAGTTCCGGGGGCATTGGTACTGGATGGACGTCGAGGACCTGCTCGCCGAGCCTCTGCTCACCGAGGAGGCTCGGGCGGTGTTCAGCCGGCAGTCCAGCGACGTCACTGAGGCCGAGGACAAGGCCGCCCACTACAAGCCCGACCCCACCGACGTCAACCGCTCGATGGTCATGCTCTACTCGGTCTGGTGCCGGCGGACGGGCACGATCCGGGTGCTCAGCAAGTCGGACATGGCCGTCGAGGTGTTCCCCGAGGCCCCCTACTACGGGCCGACGCGCGGGCCCTACACCCTCTTCGACGCCTACCCCATCACCGACGAGGTTCACCCCCTGCCGCCCATGGTGGCCATCGACGGCCAGGTGCGGGACCTGAACCTTCACGCCAAGGCCATGGGCCGCTCGGCCGCACGCCGGCGGAGCATCGGCCTGGTCGAGGCCAGCAACCCCGACCTCGGCGAGAAACTGGCCAAGGCCGAGGACGGCGAGATCCTGCCGGCGGTGGGCATCACCGGCCAGTCGGTGCAGATCGAGGTGGGTGGCGTGACGCCCGCCCAGTACCAGATCACCGAGTACCTGCGCATGCGGCTGGACCGCATCAGCGGCCTGACCGCCACGGCCCAGGGCGCCGTGGGCCAGGCCAAGACCGCCAGCGAGGCCCAGATCGCCACCGCGGCCCTGGGACAGCGCACTTCGTACCTCCAGCGCCGCTTCAAGGAGGCCGTCGAGGACGCCCTGTGGGGCGTGGGATGGATGATGTTCCACACCGAGGGCGTGGTCATCCCCGTCAAGCGGATGGACCCCTACTCCATGGAGATGCAGGAGGGCCTCTTCTTCGGCGGGTCCTTCCCCAGCGATCAGGGGGCGACCTGGGAGGACTTCGTCCTGCGGGTCCGCCTGCACACGATGCAGAAGGTGGCGGACTTCCGCGAGCGGGTCCTGGCCTACTACGGGATCTTCCTCGACGCCATGCAGCGGGTGCCGATGATGCCCTGGGTGCGGTGGGCGATCGTGCTGCGGGACCTGGCCAAGGCCATGGAGCTCGAGGACTACGTCCAGGACTGGCCCATGCCCCAGGCCCTGGGCTCCCAGGGCATCCCGCCCATGACGCCCCCCTCGGCCGTCCTGGGCGCCGAGCCCGTCCCGCAGCGATCCGGAGGGGGGGCCGGCGGTGGCCGGGGCGGACTCCCCGCGCTGCCGCCTGGAGCCCCGCAGGGCGGCCCGGCTTTCCCCGGTCTGCCAGCCCTCGCCGGCGACACCACCCAGATCAGCGGCCTGCCACAGGGCGGCGGGGCCATGCGGGCGCCACCCACCATGACCCAGCCCAACGGCATGGGCCAGCCCCCTCCCCCCGGAAGGCGACGCCAGCTCCAGCCGACCGGGTGATCTCTATACCTTGTGAAAATAGGTACTCTGGTAAATATGGGGCGGATGGGAGTTCTAGGAAAGGTGGGCAAGATGAAGTATGAGTTCAGGGCCACGGACGGGGCGGTGGTCGAGAAGGACTTTCCCATGTCCCAGGCCCCGGATCTCGGTCAGGTCGTCGAGATCGACGGTCTACCATGCGTAAGGATCGTCAGTGTGCCGGCCCAGGTCCGTGGCGACCCGTGGAAGCCCTACGTCTCGCACCGGCTGCCGAGGGGGATCAAGGGGGTCCGCGCCGATGCGCATGGCCGTCCGATCATTGAGACACGGGCTCAGGAGCGCAACGTCGCTGCTGCGCTCGGCTACGAGCGGGAGTGACCTCATGGCTCGATCACGCCGGCAGACCCCATCCACCGTCGAGCAGCGGCTGACGACGGTCGAGGTTTCCCTGGAACAGATCGGGTCCCAACTCTCCCATCTCGTGACGTCGTCCGAGCGCGACCGGGATGAGCTGTTCACCAAGATCGATCGGATCAAGAGCGAGTGGAGCAGCTCGCGACAGACCAACTGGCCCCTGGTGATCTCCTGCGTCTCGGTGCTGCTGGTGTTCTCCGCCATGGCCGGGGGCCTGGTCATGTTCGCCAACCGCGCCGGGATGCTCCCCCTCGAGACGGCGATGGCGGCCAACCACGCCAGGCTCCAAGAGGTGGTGAGCATCGAAAAACAGGTCCCCGTGATGGCTGAGAAGATAGGTAATTTGGAGAGGATGCTCTACGACGAACGTGGAAAAGTCGGTGGGAAAGCTGTTTCCGATGTGGATAAGTGAATAAGTGGTGGACAATCCGTGCACAACGGGCCTCGCCCGCAAGTTGTGCTCGCGTTCGATGTTGTGGCCGCTTTGTCTGAGTTGTCCACAAGGCGATTTTCGCAGTATACATAATTCATACGGACATAGTCCCCTTCCCGCTATACTGGTTATTCCAGGGAGGGACGACGCGGCTTGCTTGCCGTGATTTTGGCGTGTAGAACGACGCCATGGCACCTCTTGAGCGGGCGGCGCTGCAACGACTGCTGATCGAGCTGGGGCGGATGGACGAGTGGCAGCGCATGTTCACCCTGGACCTGTACCACCGCCAGCACCATCACCTGACGCTCAAGCAGCGGGTCAAGCTCATCGAGCTCGCCCGGAAGTACCTTCCCGCCGGCTGGGAGCGTCGTGCCGCGTCCGGAGGGGTCCGTCCCTCCCGCAAGAGCCCCCAGACTCGGATCGGTTCAGGAGCGATCCAGCAGGCCCTGCCGTGGCCCGGGGGAGTTCTCACTGAACAGGCGAGGGAGCAGCCATGAGACAGACCAGTTTCGAGCGCAAGATCGGTGCGATGAAATCGAAGTGGGCCCAGCGGATGGGCATCAAGACCATCCAGGTCTCCGCCAGCCCGGACCGGCGGAAGTGCTGGGCCTGGTGCCCTGGCGGCCCCGAGTTTGTCGGGCCCTTCAGCTCGCTGCGGAAGCTCAACAGCCGGCTGGTGCGGATCTGGCGGAGCGGCGACCGCGCGACGATGCTCGCTCTTCTCTGCGGGGCGAGCCATGCCCGATGAGTCCGACAACGCGCGGCTGTCCCGGATGCTCGTGGAGATCGACCAGGACGCCGAGGGCCTCTCGGAGTGGGAGGTCAACTTCGTGTCCGACCTGATCGGCAGGCGGTGCGCTTCAGCGAGAAGCAGGCCGCGGTGCTCGAAAGGATCTGGAGGAGGTGTTTCAAGAATGGACGCTAAAAGGCTTCAAAACAACGACTTCACCGACGCGGTGCGGAAGGCCTCAAACCTCGAGCCCGGCGTCATGCTGCTCGGCATGCTGACGGTCAGGAAGATGCCGGACCACCACCTGGTCATGTTCTGCCTGGTGGATGAACTCGCGGACGAGTCGCCGTCGCCGATCATGGCCCCCCTGATCATGGTGCCTCTGATGATGGCCAAGGGGGTGGGTTCCGACGGTGAGCACCCGCTGGATGTCCAGGCCGCCGTCATGGCCCTGGAGATTGCCGTTAGGCACCACGATGTCCACCGGCACGTCACCGCGCTCCGTGAGCGTTTCAGGGAGATCCTCGCGCCAAGGCTGGAGGGGCTGGAGATCCTCCGGGCCGGGAACACGGGGGACTTGGGGTATGGCGATCGCGCCTACGGGATGCTTGTCGAGGTGCTGGATCCCGTGGTGGGATTCCAACGCTTTGCCGTGCCGGTCGACGACCAGACGGCGTGCAGCCACCCGGGCAGCATCGTGGCCTACGTTGCGGACGTGATCCTTGGTATGCTGATCGAGGCCCGTAAGACCTACCGGGACGCCTTCTCGCTCACGCCACCCCCGGAATCCCCGGAATCCCCGGACGACGCCGACAAAGGAGCCTGAATCATGGGTCTGCACGACTACCCCAAGGGCCGCCAGGTCACCTTCTACCACTCCTCGGCCGACGCCAGCACGGCCAAGCAGCTCGAGGTCTACGTGGCCAACGGGGAGTTCGCCGGCCAGCGGATGGGCCTGGGCCGACGGACCAAGCTGGCCCTGGACATGACCGTCCTGAGCATCGCCGCCACCGGAGACGCCTACCTCTTCGCCGACATCGCCGACGTGGCCATCCCCGTCGCCGGCGTGAGCACCAGCGCCGAGACCTTCACGGTGCTGGGCGACTACACCGACGCGATCAAGGCCGGCGACACCTTCGCCGTCTACGGCTCGACGGGCAACGACGCCAAGTGGACCGTGTTGAGCGTGGCCTACAACCCCGGCTCCGGCACGGGCGGCGTGGGCACCACCGTCATCACCGTCACCGGCAACGTGACGAACTCCACCGCCGACGGGTCGATCGCCCTGCGCTACTTCGACATCCTCGCCGCCACGTCGGCCAGCGACACCTTCGAGATCGCCGGCGACTACCGGTCCCTCTTCCGCGTCGGGCGGACCTTCAAAGTCGACGGCTCGACGGGCAACGACAACAGCGGGACGGCCTACACCGTCACCGCCATCAGTTACTCCTCCACCACCAACCGGACCACCATCAGCGTGGCCTCCTCGCCCGGCGTGGCCGACGAGACAGCCGACGGCCGCATCATCCCCCAAGCCGTGGTCCTCTCGGGCACCTACCTGTGGCGTGGCGACCCCGCCGACGACACCCAGGTCGGCCTGGGCTTCCCGACCGAGATCGAGCTGGCCCCGGGCTTCGGCGTCTACCTCGTGGCCGCCGCGGGTTCGATCGACGTCACGGGTGAGGGCTGGTATCGGGTGGGCGTGGACAACTAAGCGGGGCGTCCATGCGCGGCCGCAGCCATCACCGACGGGCCTCGTCCTTCTTCACCTCCTCGCCGGCGGGCGGGTTCCTGCCCACCGACGTCGCCGGCCTGTCCCTCTGGCTCCGCTCGGACCTGGGCGTGAGCACCGTCGCCGGCGACGTGGACCAGTGGTCCGACCAGTCGGGCAACGGCAACCACTTCGTCCAGACCACGGCCCTGAATCGGCCGCCCTACAACGCCGCCAACTCCGCCTACAACAGCCAGCCCACCCTGGACTTCACGGCCAATAACCACTTCTTGAGCTGCCCGACCCACTTCCTCGACTCCCTGGCCTCGGTGGGGGCGTGGTGGATCGTGGCCCATCGCATCGCCGGCGGAAACCCCACCACAGACCTCAAAAACCTCCTGACCATGCTTGACGACTCGGCCGGTGGGGGTGGTGCGGGCGGTGGGTGGCGCTCGACAGTGGCCGACGGGCAGATGGTCTGGGGGGCCAACACCCAATTCATCATCAAGGCCTGGACCAACCCCGCCACGCCCCAGCGGTACTTCAACAAACGCAACGGGTCCGTGGCCTCGGCCACCGAGTTTGGCGTGCCAGGAACCTCGGGGACACGCACGCTGACCGTCTACAACGCCGAGGCCGCCGGCGTGCCGACCTACCTCGGCGCCATCGGGGGCGGCACGGGGGCGCGATGGAACGGATCCATCGCCGAGGTGATCCTGTACGAGCAGGCCGTGTCCGCACCCAACGAGACGGCCATCCTCAACTACCTGGCCGCGAGGTACGCCCTATGAGCAAGAATCCACACCACCCCCTGGTCTACAAGACCACCAAGGCCCAGGATGTCGCCGCCTCCGTAGACGCCGCCCTGCTGCTCCAGCTCAACCGGCTCGAGAAGTACACCTCCAA